>JAITNO010000127.1 GCA_031290405.1 Spirochaetaceae bacterium | reverse complement strand
CTGAGGTCTCGTGTGGGGCGCGCCGGACGGAGGCGGGGTCCCGCGAGGATTGCGCGGGGTCCCGCGAGGTTTGCGCGGGGTCCCGCGAGAGTTGCGCGGGGTCCCGCGAGGATTGCGCGGGGTCCCGCGAGAGTTGCGCGGGGTCCCGCGAGGTTTGCGCGGGGTCCCGCGAGAGTTGCGCGGGGTTCCGCGAGGATTGCGCGGGGTCCCGCGAGAGTTGCGCGGGGTTCCGCGAGGTTTGCGCGGAGTCCCGCGAGGATTGCGCGGGATCCCGCGAGGGGCGTGCCCCCCTCCTCCTCTCTTTATAAAAATAAAGCCCAAGGCTGGGGAGGGCAGCTTGCGAGCATAAGGCGTATCGCTGGGGGTTTAGCCCCGTAGGGCGCAAAAAGCGCCTGTGGCGCCCGAAAGCTGGGGAGGGCGGCTTACGAGCAAAAAGCGTATCGCTGGGGGCTTAGCCCCGTAGGGCGCAAGAAGCGCCTGTGGTGCCGCCGTAGGCCACTGCAAAAAAAGGCGCCGCCTTGACGCGGGGGCTCGAACGCATTACTATGGGGAGGAAATCGTCGGATGAAAACCTTTTTTGCCTTGAGTGCCGTTCTGTGTTCCCTGCTCTCCCTTGCCTGCGCGACGCGCGCCGACGCCGAGCGCCGCCTTGCCCCGCCAAAGACGACCCGCGAGGTGCGGATCGGCGACATCGAGAAGGCGCTGGCGGTGGAGCCTGCGCGGGCCATGCACCTTATCGGCATCTACGACGCGCTCTACGGCAAGGACAGCGCCCTCCCGGACGACAAAGACCCCCTGGAACTTGAAAAGATTGAGGCCCTGCGCCTGGCGGCTGCGGACGGCCTGCGCGCCCTGCAAACGCGGGCCATCGAGGAAAGGCGCTGGGACCAGGCGGCGTCGCTTGCCCGTTCTCTTTCCGCGCTGGGCATTCAGGTTGAAAAGACGGGCATGGAGCCTGACCTCCTGCTCGAAGGGGCGAAGGATTACCTGGCGCAGGGCCGCGACCTCCAGGCGTTTCTTGCCGCCGTCCATTCCAACGAGCTGCGGCCGCTTCAGGCTGAAGACGCGTTGCTCTTCTTCGAGCGTTCCTGCAAGACGAGGCAGCGGCGGACGGCCCACTACTTTCTTGACGCGGCCTTGCGCGCCAATCCGAACGCGCGGGTCGGCGCCGATATGCGGGAGTTTGCGCGCGGCAGGGACTCCGCCTCGGACATGATCAAGGGCGTCGCGACGGTGCTTGTCGACCGGGGCATCAAGGTGGAGCGGGGGATGGGCACTCCCGACAGGATCTTAGGCTCGGCGTTTTTTGTGGACGCGTCGGGGCTCCTTATCACCAATTATCACGTCATTGCCAGCGAGGTTGACCCCACCTACGAGGGCTATTCGCGCATGTACATCAGGATGGGCGATGCGGCCAGCGCGCGCATCCCCGCGAAGGTGATGGGCTGGGACAGCACGCTGGACTTGGCCCTCATCAAGGCCGAGATCAGGCCGGAGTATGTGTTTTCCGTCGTGGACAGCATCGTACCCGGCGTCGGCGACAGCGTTTTTGCGATTGGTTCCCCCGGCGGGCTCGAAAAGACCGTTACGTCGGGGATCGTCTCCGCGCTTGGCCGGCGTTTTTTGCAGATAGGCGACGTCATTCAGATTGACGCGGCGGTCAATCACGGCAACTCGGGCGGCCCGGTCATCGACGGCGCGGGGCGGCTTGTCGGCATCGTCTTCGCCGGCGTCGAACAGTTCGAGGGGCTCAACTTCGCCGTACCCGCCGAGCGCCTCGCCGCCGCCCTTCCGGCCATGCTCAAGGGCGGCAAAGCCAAGCGGCCCTGGCTCGGCCTTACCATCGCGCAGACGCGGGAGGGCGCCGAGATCATCTACGTCTCGCCGCTCACGCCGGCCGCCGAACAACTCGTCCGCGCCGGCGACTACATCTCCGGCCTGAACGGACAGGCCCCCCAGGCCCCCGCCGGAGCCCTCATCGCCGCCTTGCAGGACGCCCTCTTCCCCTGCGAGCCCGGCGAGCTCGTCTCCCTTGCCACCTCCGACGGGAAAAGGCGGATCGTCCAGACCGCCGAGCGCCCCGCCATGCCGCTGGCCGTCGCCGCGCGCAACGACAGCAAGGAACGCCTCGCCGCGCCCCTCTTCGGCCTTATCCTCGAGCCGTCCGCCGGACGCTCGTTCCTTACGCCGAGCTACCTTGTCAAGGGCGTCGTGCGCGGCTCCATCGCCGACGAGGCCGGGCTTTCCCCGCAAGACCCCGTACACCTCTACGACTTCGTCGTGCAAGAGAAGGACGGCTACGCGTTCCTCGACATCGACGTTAAGAAACGCGCCTCAGGCTACCTCGAAACCACGATGCGCCTGCCGGCCATGCTGGACTCGCCGGACACCCTGTGAAGCCCTCCTACGGAGACGAGGCCCCCATAGCGGCGCCCGCCACCGCACCCGCTTGGAGCGCCCTCTCCCTCGTGCGGCTCTCCGGCGCAGGCGCAGTCAGCCGCCTTTCACAACGCTTTTCCCGCCCGCGCGCCCTGCTTAACGCCGCAGGCAACACCATCGTCCACGGCTGGCTCGTCGACGCCGCCGCCCGCCGCATCGACGAAACGCTCGTCTCCGTCTATCGCGCGCCGGCAAGCTACACCGGCGAAGAAAGCGCCGACATAAGCTGCCACGGAGGAGGGGCCACCCTCCGCGCCGTCATGGGGGAGCTCTTTTCCTCAGGCTTTCGCGAAGCGTTGCCCGGAGAGTTCACCCTCCGCGCCTTCCTTAACGGCAAGCTCGACCTCACCCGCGCCGAATCCGTCATGGAAATCGTCGGCGCAAAGAGCGAAGCAGGGCGCGCCAACGCCATAGGCCGCCTCTCAGGCGTACTCCTGGAGCGCCTCCAGGCAATACAGACCCGCCTCGTCCGCGCCCTGTCGGAAACCGAGCTCAACCTGGACTATTCCGAGCTGGACGGCGTAGGCGTCGCGGGCCCGGACAGCCGCCTCCCCGCCGAAGAGGCCGTCGAACAAACCCTCCAGGAACTCGACGCCCTAGCCGAGCAGTATGCTTGCGAAAGACTCCTGTCCGACGGCGCGCTCATCGTCATCGCCGGCAAACCCAACGCCGGCAAATCAAGCCTCTTCAACCTCCTCATAAAAGAAGAACGCTCAATCGTTACCGAGGTCCCCGGCACCACCCGCGACTGGATAGAAAGCTGGATAGCCTTCGACGGCATCCCCGCGCGCCTCGTCGACACCGCCGGCCTGCGCCCCGCGTCCGACCCCGTCGAACAAATCGGCGTCAGGCGCAGCGAAGAACTCCTCGGCTCAGCCGACATCGCCCTCTACCTCTTCGACGGAACCAACCTTCAGTCGGAAGACGTCCGCCAATCGGAGAACCTCCCCCGCCGCGCGGACGGCGCGCCCGCCGTCATCCGCATCTGGAACAAAGCCGACGCCGCCCCCCACTGCCCACTCCCGGGCTGCCTCCCCGTTTCGGCAAAAACCGGAGCCGGCATAGGCGCCCTCTGCGCCGAGCTCCGCGCCCAGCTCGGCGCCCTCTGCAGCCCCACCAACAGCCCAAGCGTCGGCATAGGCACCCCGCGCCAAAAAGAACTCATCGACGCCGCCCGAAGCGCCCTCCGCGAGGCCCTTGCAATGGCCGACCGCGCCGCGCCCCTCGACCTCATCGCCCCCAGCCTCCGCGAAGCCATAGACGCGCTCGGCGCCATAAGCGGCGAAGTCTCCACATCCGACATCCTCGACGCCATGTTCAGCCAATTCTGCGTAGGAAAATAGAAGAGAGGAGGGGGGCGCGCCCCCCTGAGCGCGCACTTCGCCCGGCGATGGGCCGTTGCAACCCGGGGCCTTTGCCGCCTCATCGCCGCCCTTGCTTGGGTAGCGTCATTCATCGTGCAAGCCCCCCCGAACTCTTTGCGGAGGCCCAAAGCGGGGGAACGCAACCTGCAAACACAAGGCGCATTGCCGGGGCGCAGCGCCGTAGGCCGCTGCAAAAGAACCCAAAGCGGGGGAACGCAACCTGCAAACACAAGGCGCATTGCCGGGGCGCAGCGCCGTAGGCCGCAAAAACCGCCTGTGGCGGGCCGTAGGCCGCAAAAACCGCCCGTGGCGGGCCGTAGGCCGCAAAAACCGCCCGCGGCGGGCGGTAGGCCACTGCAAAAAACTACTATCTCGTGTTAATCAAATCCTTCCATGATTGCGTCAAGCGGCTCAAGAACGTCTGAGCAATGCTCAAACTCAGCTGCGCCTCCGCCTGAGCAATCGTAATGTCGTGGATGTCCACAGATTCAGGTGAGACTATCGCCTGCTGCGCAAGGTCCGAAGCGCGCGTGTTCATCGCGGATACCTTGTCAATCGCGCCCAGCATCACGTCGGCAAAGCTCGACCCGTCGCTCCTGTTAAGCCCCGCCGCGCCCAGACTGCCGTCGCGGAGCACAGCCTGGGCGCCAATCTTCGAGCCCAACGCGCCCATAGCCGCGCCCTGCCCAGCCGCGGCCGACAAGTCGCTCACCGCCCCGCCGTGGTCCCGCCCACCCGCAAAACCCACCGTCCCCGCGGAGGCAATGTGCCGCGGATCCCGCGTCGTCATGGCAAGCGGATTAAGGCGCTGCAATTCAGGTTTAAGAGTCAACATAGATCCCCCCTTTACGTCCTGGCGCCAATGTCAAGCGCGCGTAAAAACATCGTCTTCGAGCCCTCCACGACGGAGGCGTTCGCCTCGTAAGCGCGGGAGGCGGCAATCATGTCGACCATCTCGGTAACAATGTCGACGTTCGGCATCTCCACATAGCCTTGCCGGTCCCCGCTCTTAACCGCGTCAGGATGAGTCGGGTCGTAGACCAGACGCGGCGGCGCATCGTCCTTCTGAATCTCCGCGACGCGCACTCCCTGCCCAGGGCCGCGGTCCATGCCGTCCGGCAGGAAGGGGCTGCGCCAATAGGCCTGCTCGACGCGCGGGCGCATGATGACGCGGCTGCGCCGGTAGGGGCCGCCGTCGGCCGTCCGCGTCGTCGTCGCGTTGGCAATGTTGTCCGCAACCGCATCCGAGCGGAGCCGCTCGGCGCTCATCCCCGAAGATGCGATGTTGATGGCGTTAAATAATCCCATGTTCTTTTACCTTTCCTTTTACCGCAACGCGGTACTCACCTGGCGAAACTCAAACGCCGCCGACTGCGCCAGCAGCATATACTTAATCTGATTCTCTATCAAAAGCTGAAACTCCTTCTCCGCATCCACATTGTTCCCATTGGATTTCGACTGGGTAAGATAATCCAGCGTACGGCGCGGGCGGACGTCGCGGTAATCAAGCGGCTGATAGTTCGACAGGTGGCGCGGGTCGCTCCCCGTCATCTCGACCAAAGGCCTCTGTCCCTCGGACTCAAGCGCGCGGCGCAGGCTCGATTCGAAGTTCACCTCGCTGCGTTTGAAGTTTGGCACCTCGGCGTTCGCCAGGTTGTTCGCTATCGCCTCCCGCCGCACCGTCTCGGCGTCGAGCGTTCGGTGTATAAGGTCAACCGTTTTGAAAAAATTGTTCATAAGCGGATCCTCCCCTCCCTATGTATCGGCGCATTCGCGCCTTGAGTAAAGGCCTTAGCCCAGCAGCGCGTCCAGGAGGGCCTCGCCGCTTGCGCTTATGACGCGGGAATGGGCCTTGAGTCCTTCCGCGCCGGCCAGTTGAGGGGGGACGGGGATGGGGCCGACGAGGGGCTCGACGGTTCCGGCGAACTTGGCGGGGTGGGCGGTCCCCAACACGATGACGTTCTTGCGGTCGACGGCGCCCCTTTCGATGAGGGCGTCCGCGGCTTTCCAGGCGACGGCGCTGTGGGGGTCGAGGATGCGGCCGGTACGGGTGTGGACGGCGCGTATGGTTTGGCGGGTTTCCTCGTCGCTTGCGTGGGCGCCGGAGACGAGGGCGCGCAACTGGTCGATGGTCCAGTGTGCGGCGAGGCGTTCGTAGTTGCTGGGGTCGCCGACGTCCATGGCGTTGGAGATGGTTGGCTCTGAATGGCGGGCGCGGTAGACGCCTGATTCGAGGTAATCGGGGATGGTCTTGTTGATGTTGGTGGCGGCGATGAAGCGGGCGATGGGGGCGCCCATAGCTTGGGCGTAGAGGCCGGCGACAAGGTTGCCGAAGTTGCCGCTGGGGACGGAGAGGACGGCGGACGGCGCCGCGCTGGGGGCGGCCCTCAGGAAGGCGGCGGCGCCTGCGCAGTGGTAGACGGCCTGGGGGAGGAGGCGCGCGATGTTGATGGAGTTTGCCGAGCTCAGGTCGAGCTTTTCGCGGAGGGGGGCGCACGCAAACGCCGCTTTGACGAGGCGTTGGCAGTCGTCGAAGCTTCCCTGGACGGCGAGGGCGAAGATGTTGCCGCCGAGTCCGGCTATCTGCTTTTCCTGGAGGGGGGAGACCCGTCCCTGGGGGTAGAGCACGGTAACGCGGACGCCGTCGACGCCGGAAAAGCCGGCGGCGACGGCGCCTCCGGTGTCGCCGGATGTGGCGACGAGGATGTCAAGCGGTTTGTCCGCGCCGCGACGCAGGTAAGAGAACATCCTCGCCATGAATCGCGCGCCGAAATCTTTGAAGGCGGCGGTGGGCCCGTGGAAGAGCTCGAGGATGCGCCGGACGGGCGGACCGCAGGGCGCCTCCCGGATGAGCCGCAGCGGCGCGTCAAAGGTGAAGGCCCCGGCGCACAGATCCCGCAATGCGCCGTCGCTCAAGTCGGCGTCCATGAAGGGGCGGAGCGTCTCGAAGGCTATGTCGAGGAAGCTCATGGTGGGGAGCGATGTTTTGACGGCGGCGCGGCAGGGGGGGATGTCTTCGGGCACGTAGAGGCCGCCGTCGGGTGCGAGTCCGCTTAACGCGGCGCGCGCAAAGGTGGCGGGTTCCGCGCGCTTGCGGGTGCTGTAGTAACGCATGGCGCCCATGATACGGCTTTTCGCGCGTTTCGTCTATGCCGAGCCTGCGGGCTAATCGATGTCGCCCAGCCTCCCTCTGGCCACGCGAACGTCGATGTTTCCTCCGTCAAGGGCGGAGGCCTTGAGGACGGCGGCGCGTTCTTCGTCTTTACGGCCCAACGCGGCGTAGGAGCGCGCCGCTTTGAGGTAGAGGCGGGCGGCTTGCGCGCGGGCTTGGGGATCGGTGGGGCGCTCGTCTTCGAGGGCTCCGGCGGCGCGGGTGCAGTCGGCGAGCGCGCCCTGGAAATCGTGCTGGGCTTCTTTGATGAGGGCGCGGTTCGCGCTGATGTGCCAGGGAACGTCAGCCCGGCCACAGGCGCGTGCGGCCGATTCCAGTTCCGCGTTGGCGGCCGCGTAGTCGCCTTGCAGGATGAGCAGCAGGCCGCGGTTGAAGGGAAGCCACGCGCCGGAGAGTCCGCCCCTTTGGGCGTTCTTAATGAGGAAGCTTGTCTCGTCAAAGCGCCGCGTCCAGGCGAAATACCACGCGGCCCACTGGGAAAGCCGCGATTCATAGTTGTAACGTTCCAGGAGAGTCCAGACGCCGGCGATGGAACGGTCGAGCGGCGTTTCGGACAGGCTCCGCCTAAAAAGTTCGAGGGCGATGAGCGGGTCGTCGGCTCCGAAGGGGTGGTTGATGAGGGCGGCGCGGGCGCTTTCATCGTTCCGCGCGCGCGTCCAGCGTATGGATCCGTACAGGACGGAGGGGCTTTGGTCGCCGTTTGACTCCGCCATCAAGGCGTCCAGGGGCGCGGCGGCGTCCGCCTCTTGAGCGGCGCTTCCGGCAAGGTTGTAAAGGCTCCGCAAGCGGATTGCTTTCGGCGTGCGCTCCACGGCGTCCGCCGCGGCGCCTCCGGCGAGCAGGCTCCACATCTGGCGGGCGTTTTCGGTTCGCCCTGCAAGGAAGAGCGCGTCGGCGGCGCGCGCGAGGTCTTCGCTGCCGGCTTTGTTTGTCCAGATCTCGGCGGCGCGCACGAGGTTGCCGAAATCGTACGCGTACTGGGCAAGGAACTCGTCCGTCTTGCCTCGGTCTGCGGACGCGGGCGCGGCGTCCCAGAGAGGGCCGAGGCGCGCGGCGGCCGCGGAGTAGTTGTTTTCGAGGATGTTCAAGATGGCGGCGTCGACGGAGGCGCCTTCAAAGGGCTCCCCGGACAGATGAGTCGCCGCGGCGGAAAACAGCGCGTCGGCGCGCCTGACCCGCATCGCCTCCTCCGCGTCGCACCAGGATCCGCCGAGGGCGTAGAGCGCGAAGGCGATGGGCAGGAAGGATTTCTCTCCAAGCGGGCCGGACTCGGAGAGCGTCTTCGCGTATGCCCTGAAGAGCTCGTTTGCCTCGCTTGCCTCCGCGGCGGCGGCATTTGAGCCGGCGGCGCGCCCCCCTGAGCGCGCCTGGTGCAGGGCTTCGCCCGCGAGGGCCGCGAGGGCCGCCGAATGGGGGAAGCGTTCGGCGGCGCGGCGCGAGGCGGCGGCGTAATCGGGCGCCGCCGCGGGCCGTTCTTGCGCCAGTTTGCGGCGTCGTTTTAACACGGAAAGCTGTTCTTCCGCGCCTGTGGCCGTCTTTTCAAGCGCGTCGAGCAGAGTCGCCGCCCCCCTGTCGTCAAGGCGTTCCCGTCCGAGTGAGCCTTCTTCGCCGTCCTTCCGTGCGGAGAGCGCGTCGAACGATGAGAGTTTTTCGGCGAAGCTTCCGCCGCCTGATCCATAGGAGCCGCCGCCCCCCGCGCGCCCGACGAGCGCATAGGCGAGCAGCCCCAAGAAGGCGACGATCGAGAACAATCCCATTGCGCAGGCGGCTTTTACAAGCGTTTTTGTTTTCAAGACGGCTCAGCATACCATAAAAAGACTGAGTGGGGAGCCCCCTTCGAGGGAAGAGGGATAAGGGAAGAGGGAACTTGGGTGATGGCTGTTGCCCGCCGGTCTTTTCTTGTGTGCGGCCGGTCTGGCGTGCCGTGTTTTTGCGTCAGTTTCGCGCGGAGTTGCATCAGAGCGCCGTATTTCTGCATCAGAACGCCGTGTGAACGGTTTGGTTTGCCGTGTGAACGAGTTGGTTTGCCGTGCAACCAACTTGTTCACACCTGTAACCAACTTAGTTACACCTGTAACCAAGTTGGTTTGCTTCGTGAACGGGTTGGTTTGCTTCGTGAACGAGTTGGTTTGCTTCGTGAACGGGTTGGTTTGCTTCGTGAACGAGTTGGTTTGCTTCGTGAACGAGTTGGTTTGCTTCGTAACTGGGTCAGTTACAGGTGTGAACAAGTTGGTTACACGTGTGAACGAGTTGGTTTGCCGTGTGAACGAGTTGGTTCGCCGTGTGAACGGTTGGCCTCGCTTGGCAGCGGCCCGTTATGGGTGGGTCTGGGAGGTTTTTTTAAGGCCTCCCAGCGGGGGTGGCGGGGGGGCTGTAGGGGCTGGCCCCCGCTGGGGGGACGCCGCGACAGCGGCGCGAATTTACAACCTCAATGCGAATGGACTGTCGCGGGGAACTTGCACGACGAAGGGCGCTACCCGCGCAAGGGCGGCGATGGGGCGACAAAGGCCCCGGTTTGCCGCGGCCCATCGCCGGGCGAAGTGCGCGCTTAGGGGGGCGCGCCCCCCTCCTCCCCTCTTCCTCTCTGTGAAAACAAAGCCGAAAGCTGGGGAAGGCAGCTTGCGGATAAAAAGCCTACCGCTGGGGGCATAGCGCCGTAGGCCGCAAGAAGCGCTCAGGGGGGCGCGCCCCCCTTCTTCCCTCTTCCTCTCTGTGAAAACAAAGCCGAAAGCTGGGGAAGGCGGCCTTCAGCCCCGAAGCGTAGTGCTGGGGGCGTGGCCCCGTAGGGCGCAAGACGCGCCTGTGGCGCCGCGCCCCCCTCCTCCCCTCTTCCTCTTTACTAAAACAAAGCCGAAAGCTGGGGAACGCAGAGTTCAACCTTAAAGCCTATTGCTGGGGGCATAGCCCCGTAGGGCGCAAGAAGCGCCT
>JAITNO010000047.1 GCA_031290405.1 Spirochaetaceae bacterium | reverse complement strand
TCGTCGAGAAGGGCTTGACAGTGTTTTCTAGATAAGTATAATCGCGTTCGTACGTTCGTACGTTCGTACGTTCGTACGTTCGTACGTTCGTACGTTCGTACGTTCGTACGTTCGTACGTTCGTACGTGCGCGCGTGGCAGTGGTCAGGGTTGGGGCGCTCTTCGTAGTCATGGTTTCATTATCGCATAACATTTGGAGCCTGTCAAGAAAAAAGAATAAAGAATAGAGAATAGAGAAAAAAGCAATATCATCCTCAGGCGGCTTTCTTTCCACCGTGTCTCCGTGCCCCCGTGTAAGGTGGTTTAGGACAACGGCGGTCAGAGGAATGTTCGTATCAGGCGCAGGCGCTGGGGCTCTTTCTCTCATAGCGGCCTCATCATCGCAGGGCCGCGCGGTTTTGTCAAGAGGGGCGGGCCGCCTCGCCGCGTTTGCCCCGCCCTCCCCTTCTTTTTTTCATTCTTGACGCATGGAGCGCCTTTCGGATACTCTGGCGGACAGTGTTGCGTTTGGCAATGTGGAGGCTGATATGAAGAAATATTTTTTTGTGGGCGTGTGCGGGTTCTTGGCGGCGGTTCTGGTTTTGGGAGGCTGTTCGGGAAAGAGGAAAGGGCTGGTTGTCGGGGTGTCGAAGATAGTGTCGCACCCGGCGCTGGACGCGGTGGAACGCGGGCTGGCGGACGAGCTCGAGGCGGCGGGGCTTAACGCAACGTTCGACTGGCAGAATGCCAATGGCGACGTGAATACGGCGGCGCAGATAGCCTCGCGGTTTAAGGACGAGGGCGTGGCGCTGGCGGTAGGCGTGGGGACGCCGGTGGCGGTGGCGCTGGCGACGGTGATTGCCGACGCGCCGGTGGTGTTTACCGCGGTGACCGATCCTGTGGCGGCGGGCCTCGTCGACAAGCTGGAAGGGGGAAAGGGGAACGTAACGGGAATGTCCGACGCGATTCCTGTGGCAAGCCAGATCAAGCTTTTCAAGGATGTGGCGGCCCTCAAGACGCTGGGCTACGTCTACACGAGCAACGAGGCGAACTCGATTTCGGCCCTGGCCGATGTGCGCTCCGCCTGCGAAGCGTTGGGGATTGAGTTGGTGGCGCAGTCGATTTCTTCGTCCTCGGAGGTGCGGCAGGCGGCTGAGGCGATAGCCGGTCGTGTGGACGGCGTCTACGTTACGACGGACAATACGGTGTATTCGGCGCTGCCTTCGCTGATTGAGGTGTGCCGCCGTTTGAAAACGCCGTTTTTTTCGGCGGACGTTACGTCGTGCATGGACGGCGGGGCGATGATCGCCCAGGGGTTCAGCTACTACAAGGCCGGTCGGGCGACGGGGGCGATGGTCGTGGAGATTCTTGGGGGGAAGAGGCCGGAGGACATTCCGGTGCGCTTCCTCACCGAGCCGAATGAGTTCGACTTGCTCTTTGACCTGGACGAGGCGGCGAACTGCGGCATCGCGATACCCCCTGACATTCTGCGGCAGGCGAACTACATCTTCCAAAACGGCGCGCTTGCGGAACGATAGCCTGACGGCGGGGGAACGATGGCGCAGGCGATACTCATTGAAGGTTTGATCTACGCGCTGACGGCGCTGGGAGTCTTCGTGACGTTCCGCATTTTGGACTTTGCGGATTTGACGGTGGACGGCACGTTTCCGCTGGGTGGGGCGGTTGCGGCGTTGTGCCTTCTGCGCGGGGCGCCTCCGGCGCTTGCGTTTGCGCTCGTCTTTCTTGCAGGCTGCGCCGGCGGACTGGCGACGGCGGCCATTCACACGGCGCTGAAGGTTCCGGGCCTTCTTGCCGGCATTCTGACGATGACGATGCTCTACTCGGTAAACATCAGGATTATGGAGGGGAAGTCCTATGTTTCATTCCTCAGGCTTGACACGTTGTTTGTCGCGCTGCGGCGCGGCGGGGCAGGGCCCCTTCACGGCGAGGCGGCGACGCTGGTCTTCGTGCTCGTCTTTGTGCTCTGCGTGAAGCTTGTCTGCGATTTGTTTTTCCGCACGGACTTTGGTTTGACGATGGGGGCGCTGGGGGGCAACCCCCAGATGATAGTCTCGCAGGGGATGAATCCGGCGGTGGTAAAGGCGGTGGGGATCGCCTTCTCGAACGGGCTGGTTGCCTTGTCGGGAGCGTTTGCGTCGCTGTACAATGGGTTTGCCGACGCCGGCGGCGGCAACGGCATCGTCGTGTCCGGCCTTGCCTCGGTGATGCTCGGAGAGTTTCTGCTCAAGTCAAACAAGATCATGCTGCTTACGTCCCGCGTCGTGCTGGGCTCGGTGCTCTACCGCGCGCTGATGTTTGCGGCCCGCGTTCACGGGCACGAGGTTGGGATGGGGCCCAACGACTTCAAGCTTGTCACCGGCGCGCTCATCGTCGCGTGCCTTATAGCGTCGAAGTACAGAGGCGCGTTCTTTTCCGACGTCTTTGGGAAGCGGAAGAGGAACGGGTAAACGATGCTCACCCTTGAAAACGTCAATGTGGTTTTTGGAAAGGGCACGCCCGACGAAAATCATGCGCTTAAGAACGTCAATCTGAAGATAGCCAAAGGCGATTTTATCACGGTGATAGGCTCCAACGGCGCGGGCAAGTCGACGCTGCTCAACGCGATAGCGGGCTCCGTCATGAGCGAATCGGGGTCGATACGCCTAAACGCGGGCGGGGCGGGCGAGCTTGACGTTACAAAACAGAGCGAGCATAGGCGCGCGCGCTTCATAGGGAGGATATTCCAGAATCCGTTGTTGGGAACGGCTGGCAATATGTCGCTGGAAGACAACATGGTCGTCTGCGAAAAGAAAGGATACCGCGGGCTCAGGCTGGGGTTGAACAACGCCCGCCGCGAGATGTTCCGCGAGAGGATCGGGAAGCTCTCGCTCGGTCTTGAGCGCCGCTTGCGCGACAATGTGGCGCTTTTTTCAGGCGGACAGCGGCAGGCGCTGACGCTGCTGATGGCGGTAATGTCCAGGCCGGAGGTCCTCCTTCTGGACGAGCACACCGCCGCTCTGGACCCGGTAAACGCCGAGCGCGTGCTAAGCCTTACAAAAGAGTTCGCGCGCGACTTTCATTTGACGGTGCTCATGATAACCCACAACATGAAAAACGCCCTCGACATGGGAAACCGCCTGTTGATGATGGACGCGGGAGAGATCATCCTCGACATCGGCGGGAACGAAAAGCAAAACCTCACGCTCGCCGACTTGCAGGAGCGCTTTAGGGCCGCGAAGCGCCGGGATCTCGCAAACGACGAGATGCTCCTTAGTTAAGTCCTCATGTCAGGCGGCGCGTTTGACGCGTACTATGCTCACATCTACGGCGCCCGTTGGGAAAAGCTCCGTCAGGCTCTGCTTGATCCGGTCTCCTTGACCGCCTACGCGCACAACTTGAAAGAAGCCTATCATCTCGATTACGCGTCCGTGTTGGCCTCTCAAGCCGTGCGTCTGCCCGACTCAGGCGTTATTCTTGACGCGTGCGCGGCGCCGGGAGGCAAGACGCTCGTCCTTGCCTCCCGGATGCACGGCGACGCGACGCTGCTGGCCAACGAAATCTCCTCCGAGCGGCGCCGCCGCCTTGTCAACGTGCTTGACCGGTACGCGCCGCCGCACGTGCGAAACAGGATCGCGGTAACGGGCTTTGACGCCGCGGCCGCGGCCGCGCGGAGGAGCGAAAGGGAACGCTTCGGCGCGATACTGCTTGACGCGCCCTGTTCCGCCGAGCGCCACGTCCTGCGCAACCCTGCGCTGCTTGAGCGCTGGACGCCCGCTCGTCCGCGCTTCTTGTCCCGCCGTCAGTGGGCGCTTTTGTCGTCGGCGTTTCTGCTGCTGCGGAGGGGCGCCGGTTTGGTCTACGCGACCTGCGCGATGAGCGCCGTCGAAAACGACGAGGTCGCGGAACGGTTGCTCGTAAAATACCAAGACGACGTTTCGTTGGATGCGCCGGACTTTAGCGAAGGACAGCGCACGAAATACGGCAGGATCCTCTTGCCCGACGAGGGGGGCGCGGGCCCCCTGTATGTGGCGCGCTTCTGGAAACGCGGCGCGCCGAGTCCGCACGGCGCCCCTCAGCCGCCTCATTTTTTGGGGCCGATCCCTCTGGAAGCGTGAACGCGCGCGCACGGCGCCCCTCCGCCGCCTCCTTTTTTAAGACCGATCCCTCTGGAAGCGTGAACGCGCGCGCACGGCGCCCCTCAGCCGCCTCCTTTTTTGGGGCCGATCCCTCTGGAAGCGTGAACGCGCGCGCACGGCGTCCCTCAGCCGCTTTCTTTTTTAAGACCGATCCCTCTGGAAGCTTCTAAAAGGCCTCTGGAGGCTTCTAAAAGGCATCGGGAAGCTTTGAAAAGCTGTTCGCGCGCGGCGCTGAACGTTTCATTCTGCGTCCCGAACAAACCGTTCGGGACGCAGAACAATCCGTTCGGGACGCAGAACAAACCGTTCGGGACGCAGAACAAACCGTTCGGGACGCAGAACAGTTTGTTCGGGACGCAGAACGGTTTGTTCTGCGCGCAGAACAGTACGTTCGGGACGCAGAACAGTTTGTTCTGCGCGCAGAACAGTACGTTCTGCGCGCAGAACGGTTTGTTCGGGACGCAGAACGGTTTGTTCGGGACGCAGAACGGTTTGTTCGGGACGCAGAATTTTTTTCCGGTGCCGTCGTTTTGTGCTGGGGGCGGCGGAACAAGCGCCGCCGGCGCCGCGGCATTTCCGGCGTGGGGGGGCTTGACACTTTTTTCCGGGCTGGTATGCTTGTCGGTACGCGCGCCGTTCCTTCATGCTGTCATCGTCGCTCTGTTGTGCGGCAATGTCAAGTCTTGTTGCGGCGGAAAAGCTATGGGTGGGTCTGGGAGGCCTCAGGCCTCCCAGCGGGGCATAGGGGCAGCGCCCCTAGCTCGGATCAACGTTATAAAGGGGGATATGCAAACTCATGGTAAAAAAAGACAAGCCTGACGAAGAGGTTCTGCCGCACAAGCTTTCTCTTGTGCCGCTGCTGGGGCGGCCTATTTTTCCGGGCATTTTTACGCCGGTGCTTATCAACAATCCCGCGGATGTGAAGCTTATCGAAGAGGCGGTGAAGGGTGAGGGGATCATCGGCCTGGTGTTGGCCCAAAAGGAGTCCGAGCGGCCTCTGGCTGAGGAGCTGTTCCGCGTGGGGACGGCGGCAAAAATTGTTAAGAAGATCAATCTGCCTGACGGCGGGGTGAATGTTTTTATTTCGACGATGCGGCGTTTTAGGATTGTGCGGACGCTCCGCAAGGCCGACCCCATTCTTGTCCAGGTGGACTACCTTGAGGACAAGGATGAGGACACGGCGGAGGTGAAGGCGCTGACGCGAACGCTTATATCGGAGATGAAACAGATTTCGGAGAACAATCCGCTCTTTTCGGAAGAGATGCGCCTTAATATGGTGAACATTGACAACCCGGGGCGCATCGCGGATTTTTGCGCGAGCATCCTTAATATAGAAAAAACCGAACAACAAAAGATTCTTGAGACGCTGAACGTCCGCATCCGCATGGAAAACGTCCTGGTTTTCATCAAAAAAGAACAGGATATTATGCGGATTCAAAAGCGCGTGCAGAACGAGATCAATCTAAAGGTCGAAAAAAACCAGCGGGAATACTTTCTGCGCGAGGAGCTCAAGGCGATTAAGACGGAGCTGGGCATGGCGGCGGATTCAAAGTCCTCGGAATATGCGCGCTTTAAGGAACGGTTTGCCCAGTTTGCCTTTACCGGCGAGGTTGCCGACGCGGTGGAACGGGAGCTGGAGAAATTCAACCTGATGGAGCCGAACTCCGCGGAATTTGTCGTTACGCGCAACTATCTTGACTGGATTGCGTGTCTTCCGTGGCTGGATTCTCCTCCTGAGAACATCGATCTGGGCGCGGCGGCGCGCATTCTTGACGGCGAGCATTACGGTCTTGCCGACGTGAAGGCGCGGATTGTCGAGTTTCTTGCGGTGCGGAAGCTGCGGCGGGACAATCGCGGCTCGATTCTCTGCCTTGCCGGTCCTCCCGGCGTGGGGAAGACTTCGGTGGGCCGCTCGGTGGCGCGCGCGCTGGGCAAGGAGTTCTTCCGCTTTAGCGTGGGGGGCATGAGGGACGAGGGAGAAATCAAGGGGCACCGCCGAACCTACATTGGCGCGATGCCGGGAAAGATTCTGCAAGGCTTGAAAATCGCGAAGTCGAAGGCTCCGGTCTTTATGATTGACGAGATTGACAAGATGGGCTCGAGTTTTCAGGGGGATCCGTCCAGCGCGCTCTTGGAGGCGTTGGACGGCGAACAGAATTTCAGCTTTCGGGATCATTATCTGGACCTTCCTTTTGACGTGTCGCGGGTGTTTTTTATGGTGACGGCGAATACGTTGGATAAGATTCCCGGTCCGCTCCTTGACCGCATGGAAATTATTGAGCTGCCGGGCTATATCGACGCCGAGAAGCTCGAGATTGCGCGGAATTTCCTGCTGCCGAAGAGTCTGGAGAAGAATGGGCTTAAACGCGGCCAGGTTACATGGACGCGGGACTCCCTGCTCTGCATTGCGAACGGCTATGCGAGGGAGGCGGGGGTGCGAAACTTCGAGAAGAACCTCGATAAGGTGCATCGGAAGCTGGCAAAACGTGTGGTGGACGGGCTGGAAAGCGCGGCTGGGTCGGGGGCGCCTGCGGTGGGGAAGTTTCTTGTCGACAAGGCGGCGATTGTGGGGTATCTGGGGAAGCCGATTTTCCCCGAGGGCGAGTGTAAGAAGGCGGACCGGCCGGGGATGTCGGTGGGGCTGGCCTGGACGCGCCTGGGCGGGGACGCGCTGATTATTGAGGCGGCGTCGGTGGCCGGCAAAGGGGGCCTGACGCTTACGGGCAAGATGGGAACGGTGATGAAGGAGTCGGCGGCGATTGCGATGTCCTTCGCGCGCAAGCTGGCGACGGAACGGTTCGGCGTGGGGGAAAAGTGGTTCGAGAAGAACCATGTCCACCTGCACATTCCTGAGGGGGCGACGCCTAAGGACGGGCCCTCGGCGGGCATTACGATGGCCACGGCGTTGCTCTCTCTCTTCCTTAAAAAGACGGTGCGCCCGGGCGTGGCCATGACGGGGGAGCTGAGTCTGACGGGGCGGGTGCTTCCTGTCGGCGGTCTTAAGGAAAAGACGGTGGCGGCGCGGCGAAACAAGGCGAAGCGCATCATCATTCCCAAACAGAACCTCCGAGACGTTGACGAGATTCCCGATATTGTTAAGGAGGGCGTCGAGTTCCACCTGGTTGAGCGCTTTGAGGAGGCGCTGCCTCTGGTTTTCGATGGGCTTTGACGTCTTCCTCTTGCATTGCTTTCCTTTATCGGATAGGGTGTGGTCATGTCAAACCCCGCGCTCATCCGCAACTTCTGCATTATTGCCCATATCGACCACGGGAAGTCCACGCTTGCCGACCGCCTTATCGAAAAGGCGCGCCTGGTGAGCGTGCGGGATTTTAAGAATCAGATTCTCGATTCGATGGACATCGAGCGGGAGAGGGGCATCACGATTAAAAGCCAGGCGGTAACGATTCCTTACACGGCGCGGGACGGCAAGATTTACGAGTTGAACTTTGTGGACACGCCGGGCCACGTTGATTTTGCGTACGAGGTGTCGCGGGCTATTAGTTCCTGCGAGGGCGCGCTGCTGCTGGTGGACGCGACGCAGGGTGTGCAGGCGCAGACGCTTTCGAATATGTATCTGGCGATGGAGCACGCTCTGGAGATTGTGCCGGTGATCAACAAGATCGACATGGCGGCGGCGGACGTTCCGGGGACGAAGGCGCAGATTGTGCGCGACCTGGGGCTTGACGCGGATGGGGCGCTGCTGGTCTCGGCGCGGCTGGGGTCGGGCGTGGACGAGCTGCTCGAGGCTATTGTAACGCGGATTCCGCCGCCGGTGGGCGACGCGGAGGGGCCGCTGCGCGCGCTTGTGTTCGATTGCCACTACGACAGTTACCGGGGTGTGGTGGCGCACCTGCGGGTCTTCGACGGGACTATTCGCAAGGGGATGAGGGTGCGCTTTATGTCCTCGGATTCGGTCTACGAGGTGGAGAGTCTGGGGCTTTTCAAGGTGGCGCTGGTGGAGACGGCGGAGCTGGCGGCGGGGAGCACGGGCTATATTATCGCGGGGATTAAGACGGTGGGCGACGCGCGGGTGGGAGACACGGTAACGGGCGCGGATCGTCCGTGCGCGGCGCCGCTTGCCGGCTTCCGCGAGGTAAAGCCGGTTGTCTTTAGCTCGATTTATCCTGTGGATGCGCAGGATTACGAGGAGCTGAAGGCGTCGCTGGAAAAGCTCAAGCTGAACGACGCGTCTTTGCTCTGCGAAAAGGATTCGTCGGTGGCGTTGGGTTTTGGGTTCCGCTGCGGCTTTCTGGGTCTGCTCCACCTTGAGGTTATCGAGGAGCGCCTTGAGCGTGAATTTAATCAGTCTATTATTTTTACGGCTCCGTCGGTTAAATACCGGCTCCATCTGAAGGGCGGGGAGGATGTGTTTGTGGACAATCCGATGGACTTTCCGGATCCGAGTAGGATCGAAAGCGCCGAGGAACCGTTCATTCGAGCTTCGATTATTACGCCTTCGCAGTTTGTGGGGAACGTGATGTCGCTCTGCCTCGACAAGCGGGCGGTGCAGACGAACATGAGTTACCTTGACGAGAAGCGGGTGGAGCTTGTCTTCGAGATGCCTCTTGCGGAGGCGCTCTTTGACTTTTACGATAAGCTGAAGAGTACGAGCCGGGGATACGCGTCGCTTGATTACGACGTTACGGAGTATAAGCCGACGGAGCTGGTGAAGCTGGACATCCTGCTCAATGGAAAGGCGGTGGACGCGCTCTCACAGCTTGTCTTTAAGGAGCGGGCGCCGGCGCGCGCGCGGGTGGTCTGCGAGCGGCTGCGGGACGAGATTCCCCGCCAGCAGTTTAAGATTCCGATTCAGGGGGCGATTGGGAGCAACATTGTGGCCAGGGAGACGATTAACGCATTGCGGAAGGATGTGCTTGCGAAGTGCTACGGGGGCGACGTTACGCGCAAGCGGAAGCTTCTGGAAAAACAGAAAGAGGGTAAGAAGCGCATGCGGATGGTGGGCGATGTGGAGCTGCCTCAGTCGGCGTTCCTCGCGGTGCTGAAGTCGAAAGATGAATAAACTGTTATGAAAAGAATGTTGGATCTTACACGGATTAAGGCCGTCGCGGTTGATTTGGACGGAACGGTATTGCTCCCCGGCGCGAAGTTAAGCGAGAGGACGGTGGCGGTGTTCAAAATGTGCATGGAGCGGGGTCTGGGGGTGATTATTGCCACCGGGAGGAGCGTCCTGTCGGCGGAGCCGTTTCGAGCGGCCCTGGGGGCGGAGGGCGCGATGGTCTACTTTAACGGGGCGGAACTGGTGGCGATGCCGGAGAATCGCATCCTCCATCGCGCGTTTTTGCCGCATGAGGTTGCGCTGGAATGCGCTGCTCTGGCGCGCCGCCGCGGCGTTCACTTTCATGTGTTTTTTTCGGACGATAAGGAGGCGAGCCTGGAGTCGCTTGTCGCGGAGAACCCTTCGGACGCGGCGTCTGTGTACAAGGAGAGGACGGGGCTTGAGTTTGAGTACGGCGATATATGCGAACGATTGAGCGCGCCCCACCCGCCTGCCTGCATCAAGGGGCTTTTTATTGACGAGCCGGACGCGCTGGAAGAAATCCGCGCGGAGCTTAGGGGGAAGTTCGGCGGAGGCATTACGATTGTTAAGTCGGCGGATGCTTTTTTGGAGATTCTTAACGAGGATGCGTCGAAGGGGAAGACGCTCCTCCTTGCGCTGAAGTCGCGGGGCCTGCTTGCCTGCGAAGTTGTGGCGTTTGGCGATGAAGAGAACGACCTTTCGATGTTCCAGGCGGCGGGTTTTTCCTGCGCGCCGGAGAGTGCTCGGGACTATGTAAAGGCTGCGGCGGATTGCATCATCGCTTCAAATGCGGAGGACGGCGTCGCGGACTTCCTGGAAAAGAACTTCCTTTCTTAGGTGGGGATGCCATGCTGCGGAACATTTCGATAAGCGCGCGGGTCGTAGGAATCGTCCTTATCCTTTTCTTTTCGATTGTGGCGTTGGCGTTGACGGTGTACGTTACCGCGGACGACGCGAAGAACGAGGGGCTTGCCGACGCCGAAGCGGTGATGCTGAAAGGAGAAAAAGAAAAAATCAGGCTGGGAACGGAGACGATGGCGGCGGCCCTGAACCAGGCGCTGGAAGGGGTGAGCGGCCGGGAAGCTCAGCATGATGTTATTAAGCGCTACATCAATGATTACCGCTTCGAGGAAGACGATTCGGGGTATTACTTTACCTATATAGACACGACGGTTTTTATGCACCCGACGCTGCCCCGACTGGAGGGCGTGGATCTGGGACATACTGCGGATGCGAACGGCATCTACTATGTGAGCGACCTGAACGAGGCGGCGACGCGGGGCGGCGGGTATGTTTCGTTTCTGTTCCCCAAACCCGGTCTGAACGGGAATATGAGGGATGTGCCGAAACTGGCGTACGTCAAATACATACCTGGCACGGATATTTGGATTGCGACGGGCGTGTACCTTGACGACATCGACGCATACAAGGCGAAAATGGAAAAGCGGATGTCCGATTCCTTGAAAGGACAGATGGCGCTCATCATCGGGGCGATTGCCATCCTCCTCTTCTGTATACTGATTCCGCTCTGCGTGATGACCCTGCGCTCCATCCTCGTGCCGTTGAAGTCTGCGGCGCGGACGGCGGCCCAGTTTGCGACGGGAAACCTCGACGCGGCAATCGTCGTGTCCGGCAATGACGAGTTAAGCGAGCTGGGAAGAACGTTTAACAAGATGTGCGCCGATATAAAGACGTACATCAAGAACATGGAAACAGTTACCAAAGAAAAGGAGCGCATCAACACCGAGCTGACCCTTGCCTCCAAGATTCAAACGGATATGCTGCCCCGCATCTTCCCAAAGTTTTCCGGCGACACGATGGTGCGCTTCTTTGCGAAAATGGTGAGCGCGAAAGAGGTGGGCGGCGACTTTTACGACTTCTTCTACCTTGACGAGGGCAAAACAAAAATCGTCTTTGTCATCGCCGACGTAAGCGGCAAGGGCATCCCCGCCGCGCTCTTCATGGTAATTGCCAAGACATTGATAAAACAACAGATGCTCCACCACAGCAATCCGGCGTCCGCCATCGAACAGGTAAATAAAATCCTCTGCGAAGACAATCCCCAGTGCATGTTCGTCACCATCATCGCCTGCGCGCTTGATTTAACCACCGGGGACGCGATTTATGCCAGCGGGGGGCATAATCCGCCGTTGCTGTCACGGCAAAACAATCCTTTTGAATTCATGCCGCTTAAGAGGAACCTTCCGCTGGGGATCGAAGACACCGTAACATATCAATTATGTTTTATCCATCTTGACCCGGGCGACAAACTCTATCTCTACACCGACGGCATAAACGAAGCGATGAACGCCGGGGGTGAAGAGTTCGGCAACAAGCGTTTTTTAGAAACGGCGAATGCACATCGGGCGCGTTTGCCGGAAGAGTTTGACGAGGCGATACGGGATGAAATCGCGGCATTCTGCAACGGCGCGGAACAATCGGACGATATTACCAGCATTGCGATAGAGTATTTGGGAAAGATCGGGGCGTAGGCGCACAAAGTGAAGTCTTCGACGGCGGAGCTTCCCGAGCTCTTCAAGGAACACCAAGATTCCTCCCCTTCCGGCGAGGGGACGCTTTCGACCGAAGAGCTTGAGGCCCTTATCAAGAAACATCAGGATGCGTACTATTCCGGCGAAGGAAACGTTTCCGACGAGGAATTCGACCAGCTGTGGGACGAATTAAAGCGGAGAAACCCGGACAGCCCCATTCTGGGAAAAGTCGGCGCCGAGGCGACGGATGGCTTCCCCAAGGCGCCGCACATCATCCCGATGGGCAGCCAGGAAAAGGCGGCAAACGAAGCGGAGTTCCGCGCTTGGGCCGAAAAGCTCAAGCTCGAGGCTTTCGTCGTGCAGCACAAGCTCGACGGCGCCAGCCTGGAACTGCAATATGAAGACGGCGCCCTGGTCAGGGCGATTACCCGAGGCGACGGCGCCGCAGGCGATGTGATTACGGCAAACGCCCTTCACATGAACGGCGTCCTGGCAAAGCTGCCCGTCGCGTGGTCAGGCGGCGTGCGCGGCGAAGTGCTGATGTTTCACGAAGTTTGGCGTTCAAAGTACGCCGACAAAGCGAATTGCAGGAACGCCGCCAACGGCCTGATGCGGCGCAAGGACGGGGCGGGAAGCGAAGACCTCACATTCATCTGCTACGACGGCGCGAAAACAGACGACGGCGGCTTCTTTAAGACCGAGCTTGACAAGCTTGCCTGGCTCGAAGAGTGCGGCTTTTCGACGCCGCCCACCCGCACATTCACCGCCATCGACGAGGTTGTCGCCTATCGCGCCGAAACCTCCGAAAGAAGAGCGGATTTGTCCTACGACATCGACGGACTCGTCGTAAAGGATCTGGCGACGGACCCCGAAGACCTCAAGAAAGCACGACCCGAACGGCAAATCGCCTTCAAGTTCGTGCCCGAAGAAGCAATCAGCACGCTGCGCGCCGTCGAATGGAGCGAAAGCGGCGCGACGTACACCCCCATCGGCATCGTCGACCCCGTTCGTCTGGCCGGCACCACCGTCCAACGGGCCAACCTGAACAATCCCGACGTCATCCGCGCCATGGGACTGCGGATAGGGTCAAAGGTCGTCATCGTAAAACGCGGCGAGATCATCCCCAAAATAGAACGCCTCGCGGCGGAGCAGGGTTCCGCGGAAGAGTTTGAAAAGCGCATCGAAAAACTCGCGCAAAGCGAGGACATCCCCATCCCCGACACCTGCTCGTCGTGCGGAACAGCCCTCGTCGACGGCGGTTCGCGGCTCTACTGCCCCAATCCCCACTGCCCCAAGCGCATATTTCACCGACTGCTCAAGTGGGCCTCCGTGCTTGACATCCGCGAATTAGGCGAAAAACTCCTGCGGCAATTATTCGACAAGCGCAGACTGCGCGCCATCGCCGACCTCTACACCCTCAAAGCCGAAGAACTGGCCGATTACGAACGCATGGGCGAACTCTCCTCCACAAAAGTCGTGCGGAACCTCCTCGTAAAACGGCAAATCCCGCTTGCCGCCTTCATCGCCGGCTTCGACCTCGAAGGAATCGGCGAAACAATCATGGAATATGCCACGCAGGCAGGCTTCGACACACTCGAAAAACTCCGCGCCGCCACACAAGAAGAACTCTCAGCCATTTTCGGACTCGGAAAAGTCACCGCCGGAACCATCGTCGAGGGCCTGCGGGAGACCGCCGCCGACATGGACGCAACCCTTGCCGCCGGCGTCGTCGGCATAGCGCCACCCCAAGACGCCCGTGGGCTCCCCTTAAAAGGAAAATCCTTTTGCTGGACGGGCGAGCTTGTAAAATTAAAGCGCAGCGAAGCAGAGGCCAAGGTCAAAGCCGCCGGAGGCTCCGCAAAGTCCGCCGTCGTCAAGGGCCTCTCCTACCTCGTGACGAACAACAAAGAATCCGGCTCCGCAAAGAATAAGAAGGCGCGCGAGCTCGGCATCCCCATCATCAACGAAGACGAATTCTTGCTGTTGCTCAATCAAGACGCATAAGGGCGCCGTCTCCCCCGCCTTACGAGTTTGGCATTTGCACACCACGCAGCATCGTTCATATTGACAAATACGCTTGCCCGCCGTCTTTTCTTTTTGTTCTTACGATTGACGGGCAATGCCATAGTTTCCCTTCAAACAGTTCCCGAACGGTCAACAATTGAAGCCTGGGATATTCAGTTCCCTGATATTCATAAAAGCCGGCTCCGTCTGCCTCTTGCCTCATGGCTTTTGTAGGTTCATGCAGTGAAATAAAACCGGCAAGCTCCGCGTCCGCTTCCCGTTCAAGAACGCCGCGCAGGTCCCGGACGTCCGCAGGTTTTACATTCCCGCCTTTTACCGATAAAACCATGCTGCACAATTTGTTTGCAGCTTCAAAATAAATCCTTCCGTCAATCCCGCCGTCGCCGGTTTTTTTGTTTGAACAAAAGCCGCCGGTCTTTTCAATCGCCCAATGTTGAAACTGAAACGGATCCTGCTCAAACAGATACTGCGCCTGTTCGGCCGATTGGGGGATGCCCTCTATCGTATAATCTTTGCCTTCTTCAAGGCTGTACTTTTTTATCCTCGTGTCTTGTATCAACCTGATTGAGTGAATCGCAATGTCGCAACCCATCCACCGCCGGTTATTTCTGATTGCCGCCTCAACAGTCGTGCCGCAGCCGCAAAACGGGTCAAACACCACATCGTTTTCTTTCGACGACGCCTTAATTATGCGCTCCAAAAGAGCCAGCGGCTTTTGCGTGGGATAACCGAGTCGTTCCTTGGCGGATTGATTTATAATGTCAATTTCCCACCAATCTTCCAACGCAACGCCTCGTTTCTCATCCAAATAATCACGGACAACCAATTCGGGATTTGTTTCCTCCCATTTTTGATCCACGTCTTTTGCCGATTGTATCGGACTGCCTTTTATCCCGCGTCCTTCCAAACGATACAATCGACCGTCGGAATCCGACAAACGGTATTTTTTAATGGTTGCATCGGATAAAGGACGCGCAACAGACTGCCAATCAAAATAATAGGCGTCATTTTTTGAATAAAAAAGAATAACGTCATGTTTCTTTCCAAAATAACGTTTTGATTGCGGACGTGATTTATAACACCACACGATTTCATTTCTAAAGTTGTCAAATCCAAAAATGCCGTCCAGTATCGTTTTTAAGTAATGGCTCGCCGTCGGGTCGCAATGCAAATAAAGCGATCCGGTTGGCTTTAATACGCGGTGCATTTCTATCAATCTGACGGTCATGTACACGAGGTAGGCAAGCAGTCTTGTGTTGGCGCTTTTAAGGGCTTCCACCATGTAATGCCAAAAGTGCATCACGTCGGCGTTCATTCCGTACTCCCGCATGATGTGGGGAATGTTGTACGCCAGCTCGGATTTTTCATAGTCCAACTCCCAGGTGTCGCAAAACGCTTCTATTTGTTCGGGGATGGGCAGACCGGTGGTGTTTTTATACAGAAGGTTGTAACTCCGATTGCTGTTAAACGGCGGGTCAAGATAGATTAAATCAACGCTTTGTGGGGGCATCTTCCTCATGATGGTAAGGTTGTCCCCGTAAAAGAGCTTGTTCATGGGCGGATTGTATCGGCTTTATGGATGATTGTCTATAAACAACCTCACGCCTGGTCGCAGAGCTGTTGGAATCCAGGGAACCTCCTGACGCCGCCGGGGAACCTCCTGACGGGCCAGGGGGCTGCCAGCGCAATGGCGGCGATGGGGCGACAAAGGCCCCCGTTTGCCACGGCCCATCGCGCAACGAAGTGCGCGCGTAGGGGGGGCTCTCCCCTCCTGGGGCGTCTTCCCTAAATTTTTAGGGGGTGTTACACTTGAGGCGTGAAGGAGGAGGTGCGATGATTGCGACTTTGGCGGAAATGTTTCAGTTTACGTTCCTTGTGAGGGCTTTTGCGGTGGGCGCGCTTGTGTCCGTCTGCGCGGCGCTGCTGGGGGTAAGCTTGGTTCTTAAGCGTTATTCGATGATTGGAGACGGTC
Organism: Spirochaetaceae bacterium; assembly: GCA_031290405.1. Taxonomy (GTDB): domain Bacteria; phylum Spirochaetota; class Spirochaetia; order Treponematales; family Breznakiellaceae; genus JAITXS01. The sequence goes on along the minus strand of JAITNO010000047.1, from coordinate 12,427 downwards.
TGTCGCACGTCGGCTTCGGCGCGCTTGCGGCGGCTACGGCGTTGAACGCGGCGCCTCTGGCGCTTGCCATTCCGATTGTCGTGGCGGCGGCCTTTCTGCTTTTGCGCTTGAGCGAAAACAGCAAGATAAAGGGGGACGCGGCGATTGCCCTCATATCCACGGCGTCTCTTGCCGTTGGCGTCGTCATCATATCGCAGTCGACGGGGATGAATACGGATGTGTGCAATTATCTGTTCGGCAGCATCCTCGCGATGAGCAAAAACGACGTCTATTTGAGCATCGCGCTGTCGGTTGTCGTGCTTGGCCTGTTCATCGTCTTCTATAATAAGTTGTTTGCGATTACGTTCGACGAGACGTTTGCAAAGGCGAGCGGCGTTCGCGTCGGCGTCTACAATATGCTAATCGCTTTTTTGACGGCGATTACGATTGTGCTGGGCATGCGCATGATGGGCGCGATGCTGATTTCAAGTTTGATTATCTTCCCGGCTCTAAGCTCGATGCGCGTGTTCAAAAGGTTTAGGAGCGTTACGATTTGTTCGGCCCTTGTTTCTATCGTCTGTTTTTTCATCGGCATAGTGATTTCGTATCTGTACGCGACGCCGACGGGCGCGAGCGTGGTTATGATAAACATTGCGGCGTTCTTGCTGTTTTGGGCGGTGAATGGCGCTTTTAAGGGGAACGCGCGGATGCGTCGGGCAGGCGCGGTTTCGCTGGCGTGCGTTTTGGCGCTGGCCTCCTGCGGCGGTGGGAAAACGGCGGACTCCGGCGGGGCGATTGACGTCATCGAGATAAAAGAAAAGATGTTTATCGCGCAAACGAACGACGTCTACCTTAATCCCGACGAGTATGTGGGAAAGACGATTAAGCTCGAAGGGCTTTTCAAATTGGAGCCGTGGGCGGGGGATGTCGAGGACCGATGCTTTGTCCTCCGCTACGGGCCCGGCTGCTGCGGGAACGACGGGAACGCCGGTTTCGAGGTGGCCTGGGACGATGGACGGGGCGGGGCGGACGCGCGCTATCCTGAGCTCGACGCCTGGGTGGAGGCGGTCGGCACCTTAAAGAGCTACGAGGAGGACGGCTACCCCTTTCTGTATCTGGCCTTGTCGTCGCTCAACGCGTTGGACGAGCGTGGGGCGGAGTTTGTAACGCGGTAGTCTTGTGCGCCCCCCTGTGCCGTGTGTGGGGGAAACCCCTCAAATTGATTTGTTATAGGAGCATTTATGGTTAAAGCATTGCAGAAAAATCCGATGTGGAAGGGGAGGCGGGGGCCCGTCGTCCTCTTGATTATGGACGGCGTGGGCTATGCGGCGCACAAGGAAGGCGACGCGGTAAGCGACGCGCGGATGACCGCGCTGGAAAGGCTCCGCGCGAGCTGCCCGAACACACGGCTCAAGGCGAGCGGCACGGCGGTGGGGCTGGCCTCCGACGAGGACATGGGGAACAGCGAAGTCGGGCACAACGCGATGGGCTGCGGCAGGATCATCGAGCAGGGCGCCGCCCTCGTCCAACAGGCCGTCGACTCGGGGAAACTCTATCAGGGGCCCGCGTGGAGAGACCTCGCCGGCGGCGTAAAGAACTCAGGCGGCGCGCTTCACTTCATCGGGCTCTTTTCCGACGGGAACGTGCACAGCCACATCGGGCACCTCAAGGCGATGATCGCGCAGGCCAAACGCGAGGGCGTAAAGAACGTGCGGGTCCACACCCTCTGGGACGGGCGCGACGTGGAGCCCACGAGCGCCCTCGACTACCTTGACCCCTTCGAGGCCTTCTTGAAAGAACTCAGCGCCTCAGGCGGCTTCGACGCGCGCATCGCCTCAGGCGGCGGGCGCATGAGGATAACGATGGACCGCTACGGCGCCGACTGGGAGATGGTCCGCCGCGGCTGGGAGACGCACGTCCACGGCGCCGGCAGGCAATTCCCCAGCGCGCGCGAAGCCGTCGAAACCTACCGCAAGGAAACCCCCGGCGTCATCGACCAGGACCTCAAGGAGTTCGTCGTCGGGGAAAACGGGAAGAGCATCGGCGCCATAGAGGACGGCGATTCCGTCATCTACTACAACTTCCGCGGCGACCGCGCGCTTGAAATCACCGCCGCCTTCCAGGACGACCGCTTCGACAAGTTCGACCGCGGCCGGCGCCCCCGCTGCCTCTACGCCGGCATGATGGAGTACGACAGCGACCTCCACATCCCCGCGCGCTACCTCGTCAGCCCGCCGCAAATCGACCGCACCGTCGGCGAATATCTTGCGAAAACCGGCGTCCGCACACTCGCCATCTCCGAGACGCAGAAGTATGGACACGTAACCTACTTCTTCAACGGCAACAAGCTCGGCGCATTCGACGAAACACTCGAAACCTACGTCGAGATCCCCAGCGACGTCGTCCCCTTCGAGCAACGCCCCTGGATGAAGTGCGCCGAGATCGCCGACTGCGTCGTCAAGGCCATAGAGAGCGGCGCCCATGACTTCATCCGGCTGAACTTTCCCAACGGCGACATGGTGGGGCACACCGGCAACTATCAGGCCGTCGTCTGCGGCCTGGAGGGGATGGACCTGCACATCGGGCGCATCGCCGCAGCCGTGCGCGAAGCAGGCGGCATCCTCCTTGTAACCGCCGACCACGGCAACGCCGAGGAAATGTTCGAGCGCGACAAGAAATCAGGCGCCGTCAAGAGAGACGCCGCCGGCGTCCCCATGCCCAAGACAAGCCACACCACGAACCCCGTCCCCTGCATCCTCTTCGACCCCGCGCACAAGGGCGAATATCGCAGCGCCCCCGGCAGCCTGCGGGAAGGGCTCGGCATCACCTCAATCGCCGCCACCTGCATCGAACTCCTCGGCTGCGTCCCGCCCGAAGACTATCAGCCGTCCCTCCTCAAGATTTAGAATATAAGGAGGGGGCGCAACGCCATAGCGGTGAGCCTGAACGCTCGAGCGGTGGGCCTGAACGCTATAGCGGTGGACTTGAACGCTATAGCGGTGGGCCTGAACGCTTTAGCGGTGGACTTGAACGCTCTAGCGGTGGGCCTGAACGCTCTAGCGGTGGGCCTGAACGCTCTAGCGGTGGACTTGAACGCTATAGCGGTGGGCCTGAACGCTATAGCGGTGAGCCTGAACGCTATAGCGGTGGGCCTGAACGCTATAGCGGTGGGCCTGAACGCTTTAGCGGTGGGCTCGAACGCTTTAGCGGTGAGCCTGAACGCTTTAGCGGTGGGCCTGAACGCTATAGCGGTGAGCCCAAGGCAGCCCAGCGGGAAGACGTTGCATGGAACAGCGCGTTGACAATCAAAACAATTTCATCTACGCTGGGCTCATGGCTGGCAGCGCACCCTTTTCAGACCAAACAGACCCCCTCAAAGCGACTCATGAAAAAGAATGAAACCCGGCTCGTCGGAGCCGGAAACGCCCTCGAAGCGGCGAAAGTGAAAATCATCCCGCTTATGCGCATGGAACAGTGAAAAAGTTTCGTTTCCGGTTGGAAAAGGCGCTGAAAATGCGCGAATGGGCGGAAGGCGAGGCGAAAATTGAGTTAGGCCGCGCAGTGGGCGAACTTTCCGCACTGGAAAAATCGGTCAAGGCGAATGCGCTTGCCAGGAACGCCGCCGGCGAACGGCGTTTTACCGGCGGCGACGCGCTGAACATGGTGTACGAAAATTACCTTGCCCGCCTCGAAAGCGAAAAAGAGGCCCTCTTGAAAAAAACAGCCGAAGCGGAATCGAAAGTTGAGGCCGCGCGGACAGTGTGGACGGACGCGAAAGCCGCATTGAAAACCATGGAAAACCTCAAGGAACGGCGCTTTAAGGAGTACCGCAAAGACGCGCTGGCCGAAGAAGAAAAGCAACTGGAAGAAGCCCGCAGGAGCGACGCCGATTGCTCAGGCGACGCCGATTGACGCCTGCGCGGCGGAGGCCGCCCGCCCCCGAGCTTTCAAGCGCCGCCGCGGGACGACTCAATCGGCGCTTCGTTCGCGCTTCGGGCGGGTGTGGAGAACCTTTCGCTTTTTGTGCTCCCTGTTTTCGCTTGGTTGTTTTTCTCCGGTGCGGCCCGGACGCCGGTCGTTTTCGCCGCGCTGCGGGTGGGCGTGAAAAACCTTCCGTTTTTCGTCCGATTGCTTTTCACCGGTGCGGCCCGGACGTCGGTCGTCTTCGCCGCGCTGCGGAAACATTTTTGGCCCCGCGCGTTTTTTTTCGCGGACGGATTTTTCCAGCACGCGGAGGGATTCGTCAAAACCCTTAAGAAAGTCCTGCAAGTCGTCGGCAAAGAGGACAATCGATTGGCGTTCGAAATCACCGGGTTCTTTATTCTTGCTCTCCACGATATTCAGATAGAGGTCGCCCATGCGGTTTTCTTTTACATTAAAAAAGTAGGTTCTGTTCTTAAACTGAACCTTTGTTGAAAATAGTTCCCCGCGTATGCCCATGATTTCTCCTTGTTTTGGTACCCGCCGATTAACCTCTGCGCGGCAGCCGCGCGCCGCCTTGCCCCTAAGCTTTTCGGGCGCGCCCTTCGCGCAGAGTATCCCCTAACCGATGTTTATTTGCAAGAGGGCGCGGCGCCTCAAAATCAACTCGGGGGCTGTTGACCGCGGCAAAAAAGACTTGCAGCGGTCCCCGCTTTTTGCTATGATGGGCCCCATGGCACGGTATGCATTGATTGCGCTTGATTTGGACGATACGGTCTTTCGTTCGGATTTGAGCATTTCCCAACGGACGCGGGCTGCGGTCAGGCGGCTTATGCAGGCGGGCGTCGCCGTTGCGATTGCGACGGGCAGGATGCCGGACGGACTTTTGGACGCCGATAAGCGGCTGGGTTTGAACAAGACTCAGGGCTTCCTTATCTGCGGCAACGGCGCCGTGATATTGGACAGCGTTGCAAAAACCATCGTCTATGAGGCCACGCTGCCGCAGAAAGCGGCCCTTGCCGCGTTTGATTTAATCGACGCCGAAGGCTTTGCCGCTCAGATTTACGACGGGAATCGCATCTTCGTATCGCGACGCAATGAATTTTCCAATGCCGACCACAGATTGACGGGCATGAAACAGACGGTCCCCAAAGACTTCCGCGCCATGCTCGTCGAAAAGGGCGCCCACAAGATCGTCGTTCCCGCCGACCCCGTGCTGTTAAAGCACCTCGAAGAGATTCTCCGCAATGTGATGGACGTTGCGGTAACGCTTTTTACCAGCAAGCCGTATTTCCTGGAAATCCTGCCGCCGGCCTGCGACAAGGGAACCGCCCTCGCGAAAGTCGCCGGAAGAATCGGCGTCAAACAGGACGAGGTGGCGGCATTCGGCGATTCGATGAACGACGAGTCGATGATCCGCTGGGCGGGCTGCGGCGTGGCGATGCGGAACGGCGACGAGCGCGTTAAAAGGGCGGCCCGTTTCGTAACCGAAAAATCCAACGACGACGACGGCCTAGCCGAATTCATCGAACGCCACATACTCGGCGACGAGCCTTTGCCCCGCAAAGATCCCTAGGCCCCCTCGAGTTCCAGCAACCTCCGCTTAACGTCAAGACCGCCGCCAAAACCAGTCAAGCCGCCGTCCGCGCCAATGACGCGGTGGCAGGGGATGATGATGACGACGGGGTTGCGGTGAATCGCCCCTCCGGCGGCGCGGGACGCCTTTGCGTTGCCGCTTAAGGCGGCAATCTCTTTGTACGTCAGGGTTTTGCCCCAGGGGATTTCCCGCATCGCCGCCCACACCCTCATCTGGAAATCGCTGCCGCGCAAGGAAAGCGCAATGTCGAACTCGCGCCTCTTGCCTTCAAGGTATTCCACAATCTGAAGATGCGCCAGCTCCGTAATCTCGTTTTTCCCGTGAACAAGAATCGAGCCGCACTCGTATCCAGAGCCCTTCACGCTGGCGCCGAAATCAAGCCTTTCAAGCGCCGCGTCGCTTGCCACCATAGTAACCGGAGAAATCGCCGTATCATACGTGCAAATGTATTTTATAGTCATAAAAACCTCCTTGCGCCGCCATCCTAACCGCATTTTACCTCGGCGTCTACGGACGCCGAAAAAAACGGGCAGGACGCCGGCTCCCCCCTCTTCAAAGAGCGCCTTGCACTTTTTTTCGATGCGGTGTAGGATGTCGCATCACAATCCTTGGGAGGGGATATGCCGGAGTTTATAACCAGTTTTTTCGATCAATTGAAGGGTCTGTGGGCCAAGTGGACCCTCGTCCAGCGCGTCGTGCTTGTCGGGATCGTCGTCGCCGCAATCGTTGCGGTGGTTTCGCTTGTGTCCGTTTCGTCGAGTCCGGGTTTTGTGCCGGTTATCGACACGCCCATCGCCAATGCGGATGAGCTTGCCCGCATCGTCACGCGGATAAACGCCGAAGGAGTGAGGGCAAACGTCTCCTCGCTGGGCATCGTCTCCGTCGCCGACGAGGAAACCGCCCGCCGCATGAGGACCATCCTTATCCGCGAAGACCTTATTCCCAACGGCGCCGACCCGTGGGCCATCTTCGACGTCGAACGCTGGACCATCACCGACTGGGAGCGCAACATCAACCTCCGCCGCGCCGTAACGGCCATGGTGAGCGAGCACATCAAGTCCTTAAGCGACGTGGACGACGTTAACGTCGTCATCGTTCAGCCGGAGCGCACCCTCTTCGCCTCCGAGCAGGATCCCGTTACCGCCTCGGTCGTCCTTATCCCCAAGCCCGGCAGCGACATTGCCGGAAACCGCAAGAAGATCGAGGGCATCCAGAAGCTCCTCATGTTCGCCGTCCCCGGCTTAAAGGCCGAAAACATCACGATTAACGACCAGAACGGCCTCATCCTCAACGATTTCGAGGGCATGAAGGACTTCGACAAGCTCGAGCGCGTAAAAAAAGAGATCGCCATCGTCAGAGAGACCGAGTCCAAGTACCGCGCCGACGTGTTGCGCGCATTGCAGGCTCAGTTTTCCACCGACCGCGTGCGCGACCTCAACATCAAGATCGACATGGATATGTCCAAGAGGGAAGTCCAGAGCAGCCAGTACAAGCCCATCATGATAAAGGAGCGCACGCCGGGCCTGGCCTACGACGACTCCCAGCGCGTCGCCAGCCTTACCGTCTCGGAGTCCACCGCCACCACCACGTGGAAGGGCACCGGCTTCAACCCCGAAGGGCCCGCCGGCGTGGAAGGCCAGACGCCGCCGGCCTACAAGGATATGTCCAACCTTTACGGCGAAGTGAGCCAGCAAACCAGAGTTCACAACGAAGTCTTTAACGAAGAAAAGATCGAAGAGGAGCGCAGCCCCAGCATCGACCGCATAAGCGTCTCGGTAAACATCGACGGCGTGTGGCAGCAGAAGAAAGACGATGCGGGCGCCCCCGTCCTCCTGGCCGACGGCAGAACCGAGCGCGAATACATCCCCATCGCCGCCGCCGACCTTTCCAAGGCGACCCTCCTCGTGCAGGCCGCCGTCGGCTACAACGCCGCGCGCGGCGACACCGTGAGCGTGCAGAACATACAGATTGACCGCAGCGCCCAGTTCGCCGCCGAAGACGCCGAGTTCCTGCGGCAGAAGAACCTCCGCACGACGGTTATCGCCGCCCTTATCGGCGCCTCGCTCCTCATCATCGGCTTCATCCTCTTTCAGCTTGTCTCGCGCTCGCGCGAACAAGCCAGAAGGCGCCGCGAAGAGGAGCTCGCCCGCCAGCATCAGCTCATGCGCGAACAGGCGCTCCTCGACGCCGACCGCGAAGGCGCCGAAGTCTCCATGTCCGTCGAAGAACAGAGCCGCGCGGAGCTCCAGTCGAAGGCCATGAGCATGGCAAGGGAACACCCAGAGGACGTATCGCACCTCTTGCGAACCTGGTTAATGGAAGAATAGCGCGCGAGCGAGGCGCACAAGCCCAAAGGAGCAAACATCATGGCAGAAAAAGAAGCGCAAAAGAAAAAAGACTCGAAAGACCTTACCGGCAGACAGAAGGCGGCCATCTTTTTGGTAAGCATAGGCTCGGACCTTTCCGCCGAAATCTTCAAGCACCTGCGCGAAGACGAAATCGAAACCCTCACCTTCGAGATCGCCCGCCTTGAAGCCATCGAGCCCGAGCAGAAAGACCGCATCCTCACCGAGTTCCAGGAACTGATGATGGCAAACCAGTTCATCTCCATCGGCGGCATCGACTACGCCCGCGAGCTCCTCGAAAAGTCCCTCGGCAGCCAGAAGGCCATCGACATCATCAACCGGCTCACCTCCAGCCTCCAGGTGCGCCCCTTCGACTTCATCCGCCGCACCGACCCGGCGCACCTCCTCAACTTCATCCAGCAGGAGATGCCTCAGACGATCGCCCTCATCTTGGCCTACCTGGAGCCGCCTAAGGCCTCCGTCATTCTGCAAAGCCTCCCCCATGAGATACAGAGCGAAGTGGCGCGCCGCATCGCCATCATGGACAGAACCAGCCCCGAAGTCTTGCGCGAAGTCGAGCGCGTCCTCGAAAAGAAACTCTCCACGCTTTCCAGCGAGGACTACACGGCAGCCGGAGGCGTCTCCAGCGTCGTCGAAATCCTCAACCTCGTCGACCGCTCTTCGGAGAAGCAGATCATCGAAGGCCTGGAAGAAGAAGACCCCGAACTCGCCGAAGAAATCAAGAAGAAGATGTTCGTCTTCGAGGACATCGTTATGCTCGACGACCGTTCGATACAGAAGGTTATGCGCGAGGTCGACACGCAGGAGCTCTCCAAGGCGCTCAAGTCCGTCGACTCAGAGGTCCAGGACAAGATCTTCCGCAACATGAGCAAGCGCGCCGCGCAGATGCTTAAAGAGGACATGGAGTTCATGGGCCCCGTCCGATTGAAGGATGTTGAGGAAGCGCAGCAGAAGATCGTCTCGATCATCCGCCATTTGGAGGACACCGGAGAGATCGTCGTCGCCCGCGCGGGTGAGGACGAGTTGGTCGTCTAGCTTTTACGGCACACGGAACGACCCGCGCGGCTCAGAACAGAACCCGTTTGGCTCCGAGCTCCGAAGTCGAACCTCCGAGCTTCAATCTTTCCACTCGGAGAGTCAATCTTTCCACTCGGAGAGTAAATCTTTCCACTCGGAGAGTCAATCTTTCTGCTCGGAGAGTCCATCTTTCTGCTCGGAGAGTCCATCTTTCCACTCGGAGAGTCAATCTTTCTGCTCGGAGAGTCAATCGTTCCACTCGGAGAGTCAATCGTTCTGCTCGGAGAGTCAATCTTTCTGTTCGGAGAGTCAATCGTTCTGCTCGGAGAGTCAATCGTTCTGCTCGGAGAGTCAATCGTTCTGTTCGGAGAGTCAATCTTTCCACTCGGAGAGTCAATCTTTCTGCTCGGAGAGTCCATCGTTCTGTTCGGCACACAGAATAAATCTCTCAGGGCGGAGGGCAAAGAGCCTAGAGCCCTGGAAGAGGGGAGGCGCCCCTAGCCCTAAAAGGCAAACTCCGGTAGCATCGGAGCATGGAATTAACGAGTGATCGGGGCATCCCCGACGAGGCGCTGGCGGACGCCGTAAAACAATCGCTCGCCGGCAGGCGCGTCGCAAAGGCGCTGCTCCTGCCGCCTGATTGTACGAGGCTGTTCTCCGGCGGCGGCAAGCTGGCCGTGCTCTACTACCGGCTGCTGTCTCCGACGGCGGAGGTCGACGTGATGCCCGCCGTGGGGACGCATTTCCCCATGACGCGCGCCGAGTGCGAGGCCTTCTTCGAGGGGGCGATCCCCTTCGACAGGATCATCCATCATTCATGGCGCACGGACGTGGTAAAGCTGGGCGAGGTGAGCGCGGAATTCGTGTCGCGCGTCTCCGAAGGGCTCGTCAACGAAAAAATCGACGTCGAGCTTAACCGGCGCATCGTCGATCCCTCCTACGACGTCGTCGTCTCGATTGGGCAGGTGGTGCCCCACGAAGTCGTCGGTATGGCGAACTATTCAAAAAACGTTTTTGTGGGCTGCGGAGGGCACAGCATGATCAACTCGTCGCATATCTTGGGCGCGTTCTGGGGGGCCGAGCGCCTGATGGGCAAGGACTTTTCGCCGGTACGCAAGGTCTTCGACTATGCCGAGGAGCGCTTCCTCTCGAAGGCGCCGCTTCTCTATGCGCTCACCGTTGCGTCGGTGCGGGGGGGGGAGCTTGCGATTCACGGGTTCTACGCGGGCAGGGAACGCGCCCTCTTTGAAAAAGCCGTCGCCCTTTCGCAAAAGAAGAACATCACGCACCTCGACAGGCCGATTAAAAAGGCCGTCGTGTACCTTGACCCTCGAGAGTTTAGGAGCGCGTGGCTGGGCAATAAGTCGATTTACCGGACGCGCATGGCCCTGGCGCCGGGGGCTGAGCTTTTTATCCTTGCGCCCGGCGTGCGGCAGTTCGGAGAGGACGCCGAGAACGACGCGCTCATCCGCAAGTACGGCTACGTGGGGCGGCTGAGGATTCTGGAGCTCGTCAAAACCCAGAGCGACTTGCGGGCGAACCTTTCGGTGGCCGCCCACCTTATCCACGGCTCAAGCGACGGAAAATTCAGCGTCACCTACTGCACGGAGCTCTTGAGCGAGGAGGAGGTGCGCGGCGTCGGCTTTGACTATATGCCCTACGAAAAGGCGCGCGCGCTGTTCAAGATCGAGGCCTTGACCGAGGGCTGGAACCGGCTTGCGGACGAGGAAATCTACTACATCGGCAACCCGGCTTTGGGCCTGTGGAGTCTTGAATGACGGCCTCTCTTGCGGCGCACCTGGCGTTGTTTGCCGTCTTCTTTAAGATTGGGCTCTTTGCCGTGGGCGGCGGGCTCGCCACCTTGCCGTTTCTATACGAGCTTGCCGGAACGTACCCCTTGCAGGCGCTTTCCGCCGCCGACATTCCCGATATGCTTGCCACGGCGCAGTTTGTCCCCGGAGCCATGGGGCTGAACCTTGCCGGCTACATCGGGACGCTTGTGTCGATTCCCGCCGCCTACGTTGCCGTTTTCGGCATGATTGCGCCGCAAATCGCCGTGATGACGCTCGTCATCCGAATGTATGATTCTTTTAAGGCGAACGCCGTCGTCCGCCGCGTGTTCTTGGCCCTTGCGCCGGCGGCCGCGGCGCTCCTCTGCGCGGCGGGCTTCCGCATCTGGAAGCTCTCGCTCTACGACGGCGAAGCGGCGCGATGGTTCCAGTTCATTAAGCCGCTCCACGCGCTTATCTTCATCGCCGCCTTCATCGTCATCCGCACGGCGCGCAAGGTCCCGCTCGCGGCCCTTTTCGCCTCCGCCGGCGTCTTAGGCATAGTCCTTGGACTGTAAGCGGGGGGGCGGTTTTATGCATGGGTTTGACACACCGCAAAAGAAGGGATACTCTGGGGGGCAAAGCCGTTAAGAGGGGCATGCGTTGGCACAAGACAAGGAAAAACAATACATTTACATTGTCCAGGCGTCGCTGGAACCCTCAAAATGCAAAATAGGCAAGACCAATGATTTGGACAGGCGCTTAAAAGAATACAATGCCATGACCGGCAAATCAAAAGAAAACGTTTATCAGTATTTGTTCTCTTGCGAAGTAAAAAATATGACGGCGGTTGAAAACGACCTAAAGGAAAAATACAGCGCCCTTAGGGAGGAAAAAAGCAAGGAAATATATTTTTACAATTCCACGCTGCTTGAGCATTATGTCGCATTTATAATGACTCATCCCATGTTTGTCAAAGAAATATTTGTTAAGGTCGACGAAAAAACACAAATAGTAAAAATAGTAAAAAGAACAACTCCGACTCTTGAAGAACGGGGGGTCTCCCGAAAAGACATCCTGCAAAAGGCGCAAAAAATAAATGACGATGAGTTTTTTACCCGATATGAAGACGTTGAAAAAGAACTGTCCATGTATGATAAAGCGATTTGGAAAAATAAAACGGTATTTTGCAACTGCGACGACGCCGTTGACGACAACGAAAAGAACACATCGGCGTTCGCGGGATATTTTTTATTGAATTTCAAAGAACTTGAATTGTCAAAACTGATATGCACCCATTACAACGGTCCGGTTGACTTGTTCAATCAAGGTACGAAAGGGTATGTATTTACCAAAGACGGATTCACTGAACTAAAAATATATCCCAAAAATTATTCGGGCAGTTTTGACGACCCCTTATCATTGAAAATACTTAACGAGGAAGCTGATATAGTATGCACAAACCCGCCATTCTCAAGAGCCATAGACTATTGGAAAATTATTATCGAAAGCGGTAAGAAGTTTATAATTGTTTCCAATATCACAAATCCTGTAACGCCGGCATTTATCCCCTATTTCAAAGATAATAAGGCATGGGCGGGATATAATAGAGTGGATTTTTTTCTTAATCCCAAAAAACAACTTGTAGATGCGGCAGGGCATTGGTACACAAACATTCCTATAAAAAACAGGCCAAAATACAAACAATTAACAATAGCGCCCTTGGAAGACATTCCCGAAAAGCATAAAAAATACGACGACTCAAAAATGCTGCTTGT
>JAITNO010000046.1 GCA_031290405.1 Spirochaetaceae bacterium | reverse complement strand
CATTATTTATTCTTATGCCTATTCTTTCTGAGCTTTTTCTTGCGCTTATGGGTCGCAATCTTTTTTAATTTGCGTTTTCTTCCGCAGGGCACTGAAATCTCCTTTTTATAAAGTTAGGGGTGAGTCTAAACGTTGTGTTTGAAACAATCAAGAGGGGTACCCCCCTCCTGTGGAAGGCTTACATCTTTTCTATCTTGAAGGCGGCTAGTTTGGAGCCGCCGCCGATGATGAGGACCTGCCTGCGTTTTTTAAGGAAGGTGTCGGCGCTTTTGAACGGCGCGGAGAGGATTTTGTGGTCGGGATAGCGGACGGCAGCAAATCGCTTTTCTTTGTCCGATTCGGAGACGACGAGGAAGAGCATTCCGTCGTCGTCTCCGTCTTCAATGTGGAGGATGCGCCCGTCGAAGGGGACGGTTTCGGAGGAACGGGCGATGAGGTTGTAGATTCCCAGTCCCTCGGCTCTTTCGTAAGCGACGCGGAGGCCGCCGTCGACGAAGCGCACGTGCACGGGGCGACGGAAGCCGTCGCCTAAAAATTCATGGTGGGTGATGCGCCAGACGCCGCCGTCATACTCGATGACGAGGAAGCGCTGGTGGTCAAGCCCCGAGACGGCGGCGATTTTTGTTCCGTCGCGAGAGAGGGCGCAGCCGTAGATCGCGGGGATGCGGGAGCCTGAGGGTTCCGTCGCGTAAAGGCGCTTCCCCGCGCCGTCGATCAATTCTATGGCGCCGTCCAGGCAGCCGACGAGGAGGAGCCCCGCGGCGGCGTCCACGCAGCTTATGGGGGAGGAAAAGTCGAAGGTCCAGAGGACGTCGTCGTCCGTGCCCACTTCGGAGATGGAGTTCTGTTCGCTCGAGACGATGAATATTCTGCTGTCGCGGAAGAAAGGATACCCACGTTTGTCGTTCAGGGTGAAGACGCGGCGGCCCTGGGTGTCGCGGACTTCGATCTTTTCGTCCTGGCCGGAGAATTCGGCGAAGAGGCTTTCCGACTGTTCGACATAGCCGGTTTTGGGTTGATTTATCGTAAAGCGTCCCTCGGTGGAGACATACCCGTAGGTGCCGCCGAAATTAAACGGCACGAGCTCTTCTGCGGCGGCGTCTTCCGAGGGATAGCTCGAGGCAAGAGAGTCAAGCCACATCAGGGTGAAGACGGTTTCGGGGGGGGCAGGACGCGCGGCCAGAAAGGCGTAAAACACGAAGGCGGTGCCGTAGAGGATGTATCTGTAGTGGGGTTTTACCTTGAACATATCCGGTTGCGTGAATGCGCCGCGTCAGAGCAGCTGATCTTCGATGGGTTTGCCGGTGGGCACCATCGGATAGACCATCTCGTCGCCGTCGATGAGCGCGTCGATAAGGTACGCCCTTCCCGCCAGAAGCTCTTTTTTCGCCGCCTCGAGGGCAGACAGGAAACCCTCCGCGCCGTCGGCGCGGGCGCCTGCCACGCCATACGCGGCGGCGAGGCGGACGAAGTCCGGCGGCCGGTCGAGGGTCGTCTCGGAAAAGCGTTTCCCGTAAAAGAGGTTCTGCCACTGCCGCACCATGCCCAGCACGCCGTTGTTGAACACAACGATCAATAGGGGAAGCCCGTAGGCGACAAGCGTGCCCAGCTCCGCGCAATTCATGCGGAACGAGCCGTCGCCGGTAAAAAGCGCGACGGGCTTTTCGGGATTTGCGGCCTTCGCGCCTAAGGCCGCGCCCAGACCGAAGCCCATGGCCCCCAGCCCCCCCGACGTGATGAAGCGCCGCGCCTTCTCGAAAGGATAGAACTGCGCCGTCCACATCTGGTGCTGCCCCACGTCCGTAACAACAATCGCGTCCGCGCCGAGCGCCCCCGCCGTCTCCTCGATGATGAAGCGCGGATGAAGGCCCTCCTTCTTGTGCAAAGCCACGTCGTGCGAGCGCGGCGACTCGCGCTTCCATCCTTGAACCTCCTCGATCCAGGGCCCATGCTCCAGCGCAGGCAGCCCCTTCAACACCGCCGCGAGGACCTTTTTAATGTCGCCGGTAACGGACGCCGCGCTCCTCACGTTTTTATTGATCTCCGCAGGGTCCACATCGAAGTGGAGCGTGGAGGCGTTTTTGGCAAACGTATTGACGCCGCTCGTTACGCGGTCGGAAAACCGCGCGCCAATCGCGATAAGAAGATCCGCCTTCTGCACCGCCTTGTTCGAGGCCACCGTGCCGTGCATCCCAATCATGCCCGTCCAGAGCCTGTGCGCGCGGGGAAAGCACCCCTGCGCCATCAGACTAAGGCCCACCGGCGCGTCAACCCTTTCGACGAACGCCGCCAGTTCCCCCGCCGCGTCGGAGATGGCCACGCCGCCGCCCGCATAGATGAACGGCCTCTTCGCCGCGCCAATCAGCTCAAGCGCGCGTTCAATGTCGCCATCGTCGAACGAAGGCCGTGCGTTCCGTTCGGCAAGGCGGCGGCCCCGCTCGGCCCCCTCCGGCGAAGAGGCAGCCGAAACATCCGCAAGCGCCGACGTAACATCCTTAGGAATGTCCACCAGCACCGGCCCCGGCCGCCCCGAGCGCGCCACGAGGAATGCCTCGCGCACCACCTCGGCAAGCTCCCGCACATCCTTGACAATCCAGTTGTGCTTTACAATCGGCATCGTAATGCCCGCAATGTCCACCTCTTGAAACGAATCCTTCCCCAGCAGCGCGTTGGACACATTGCCCGTAATCGCCACAACCGGCGACGAATCCATGTAGGCCGCCGCAATCCCCGTAACAAGATTCGTCGCCCCCGGCCCGCTGGTGGCAATGCACACCCCCACCCGCCCCGTCGAGCGCGCGAAACCATCCGCCGCGTGCGCCGCGTGCTGTTCATGGCTCACCAGGATATGCCTGATGCGGTCACGGTGCCGGTAAAGCTCGTCGTAGATGTTGAGCACCGCGCCGCCGGGGTACCCGAAAACCGTGTCCACCCCCTGTTCAATCAATGTTTCAATAAGAATACGCGCCCCTGAATACTGCATAACCCACACTATACCCCCTTTGAAAAATAATTTACAGAGGGCACAGAGGAGGAGGGCACGCCCCCCCCCCGCGTGAGGCATTCGCCCCCTACCATTCCCTGGCGGTAAAACCCGCAGGCGCGGCGAGGAGTTCGACGGACTCGCCTTTGAGTTCGAGCACGAAGAAGCCGCACTCGTGGGCAAACTCTTTAGCCTCGGGCAGCACGACGCCTCCCGCGA
>JAITNO010000043.1 GCA_031290405.1 Spirochaetaceae bacterium | reverse complement strand
ACACGAATGAACACCGGTATCCGGGGGGAGGGGCGCGAGGCCGAAAACGAGGCCGGCGACGCTTTATAAACCCCAATCCTGGTTAATAACCCCGATGGGCTGGCTTTTAACCAGCCCATGGGGGCTTTTAGAGTGAACGCCCCGGGGGATGAGCCCGGGGGCTTTTTTGTGGGCGGGGGCGCTGGAAAACGGCGCGCGCTGGGGGGGGCTCCCCCCTCAGGCGTCTTTTCTTTATACTGGGGGGCGATGGAAAAGACTACACGACAAATGCTTGACGACACTGCGCGGCGGCGCATTCTGCTTCTTGACGGGGCTATGGGGACGATGATTCAGCGGCGCGCTCTTGCGGAAAGCGATTTTCGCGGGGCGCGCTTTGCGTCGTTTAAGGGGAAGCTCTCCGGCTGCAACGACGTTCTCTGCCTGACGCGGCCGGACGTGATTGCCGGGATTCACCGGGGTTACCTTGAGGCTGGCGCGGACATCGTGGAGACGTGCAGTTTTAACGCGAACGCGGTGAGCCTGGCGGATTACGGCCTTGCGGAGCTTGCCTACGAGCTAAGTTTCGAGGCGGCGCGGGTGGCGGCGGCGGCGGCGCGGGAGTTTTCGACGGTGGAGTGGCCGCGTTTTGTGGCCGGCGTCTTAGGGCCGCTTACCAAGAGCGCGAGCATTGGGCCCGACCTTGACGACCCGGGTCGGCGCTCCATAGATTTTGACGAGATTGAGAGGGCGTACTACGACAATGCGCGGGGCTTGCTGGACGGAGGCGCCGACATTGTGCTCATTGAGACGGTTTTTGACACGCTGAACGCGAAGGCGGGGATTGCGGCGGTTCTGCGGCTGGCCGACGAGCGGGGCGTGGACGTTCCGATTATGATTTCGGCGTCGATTGCGGATGCGGCGGGGCGGCTCCTTTGCGGGCAGACGGTCGAGGCGTTCTGCGCGTCGGTGCTTCACGCGGCGCGGGCGGGGGGGACGGGGCTGTTTTCGGTGGGCTTGAACTGTTCGCTGGGGGCTGCCATGCTGCGCCCCTTCGTGCGCGCGCTGTCGGCCGTCGCGCCGCTTGCGGTGAGCGCTCATCCGAACGCGGGGCTGCCGAATGTGTTGGGGGAGTACGACGAGGGTCCGGAGTCGATGGCGGCGGCGCTTTCAGCCTATGTGGACGAGGGCCTTGTGAACGTCGTGGGGGGGTGCTGCGGTTCGACGCCGGAACACATCAGGGCGCTGCGCGATGCGGTCGAGGGGAGGGAGCCGCGCAGGATTCCCTCTGCGCCGGTGGGGCGGATGACGCTTTCGGGTCTGGATGCGGCGGCGATTGACGGGCGGAAGGGGCTGTTTGTCTGCGGCGAAAAGGGGAACGTTCCGGGGAACAAAAGGCTGGCCCAGTATATTAAGGATGATGATTTCGACGCCGCGCTGGGGATGGTGAGGGAAAATGTTGAGCAGGGGGCGGACGCCATCGACATCTCTGTGGACGATCCGCTTATCGACGGCAAAACGACGATGGTGCGCTTCCTTAATTTGGCGCTCTCGGACCCGGCCATCGCGCGCCTTCCGTTCGTCGTCGACAGCTCGGACTTTGGGGTCATCGAAGCGGCGTTAAAGCGCCTGCAAGGCAAGGCGATTGCCAACTCAATCAGCTTAAAGGACGGCGAGGCGGAGTTTGTGCGGAAGGCGAAGCGCATCCGGGACTTGGGAGCGGTTCCGATGGTGATGCTCTTTGACGAGGCGGGGCAGGCGGCAAGCGAGGCGCGCAAGGTTGAGATTGCACGGCGCGCCTATGGTCTTCTGGTTGCCCAGGGTTTCCCGCGCGAAGAGATACTCTTCGACCCGAACATTCTTTCCATTGTAACAGGCGTCGAGGAGCACGACCGCTATGCGCTTGACGTCATCAACGCCTGCCGCGTGATAACGGCGGAGTGTCCGGGCGCCAAACTGTCGGCCGGCGTGTCGAACCTTTCGTATAGCTTTCGGGGCAACGCGCCGGTCCGCAACGCCATGCACGCGGTGTTCTTGCGCCTGTGCCGTGAGGCGGGCCTCTCCATGGCCATCGTAAATTACGCGGCGACGGAGCTCTACAACGCCAACGCCGTCGAAGGCGAGCTGAAATGCGCGATAGAGGACGCCCTGCTCTGCCGGAAAAGCGGTGCGGGGGAGGCGCTGCTCGCCCTGGCTCAAAAGACGCACGGGCGGGGGAGGCAGGCGGAGGGCGCGCAGAAGGCAAAGGCCGAAAGCGCCAGTCCGAGGGAGCGGATAGTTGCCGCGCTCATCGGCGGGCTGGACGGCGGCGTCGAGCGAGACGTCCTGGCCCTGCTGGCGGAGGGCGCCGAGCCCCTTGACGTCGTCGAAGGGCCGCTGATGGAAGGAATGAAGGAAGTGAGCGCGCGCTTTGGCAGAGGTGAGATGTTCCTGCCGGAAGTGATGCGGAGCGCGCGGGTGATGAGGCGGGCCGTCGCCGTGCTCGAAGGGCGCATGAAGGGCGCGGAAGGCGTCGCGCCGCAGCGTGAAAAGATCGTGCTTGCCACCGTCAAAGGCGACGTGCACGACATAGGCAAGAACATCGTGGGCACCGTGCTCGGCTGCAACGGCTTTGAGATTGTCGACTTAGGCGTGATGGTCGGCGCGGAAAAAATCGTCGAGGCGGCGGTAAGCGGGGGCGCGCGCATCGTCGGCCTTTCCGGTCTTGTAACGCCGTCGCTTGCCGAGATGTGCGCCGTCGCGGAGCTGATGGAAGAGCGCAAGCTGGACATACCGCTTTTGGTGGGGGGGGCGACGACCTCGCTCGCGCATACCGCGCTCAAGATAGACGGCCTCTATTCCGCGCCCGTCGTCTATGTGCCCGACGCGGGGGCCGCGCCAGAAGCCGCGCGGGCCCTGTTGTCGCCCAAGCTCCGCGCGGGATACCTCGCAAAAGTAAAAAACGAGTATGACGACGCCATCGCCCGCCACGCCGCCATCGCGGCCGCGCGGCAGCGCATCCCGCTGGAAGAGGCCAGGCGCAACAAGGCCGCCGTCGGCCAGGCGCGGCGCGCACAAGCCGCTCCGCCGCACGAAACCGAATATGTTGAAGACTATCGTTTGGAAAAGATCATCCCGTTCATCGACTGGGAGGCATGGACGCGGAAGCTGGACCTCGACAGACGCAAAGACGAAGCCGCGTGGAAAAACCTCATCGCCGACGGGAAAGAGACCCTCCGCCTCATCAAAAAAGAAAAGCTCATACGATTGTGCGGCGCCGTCCGGTTGTATCCCGCCCTGTCGCACAACGAAGACGTCATGCTCTACGACGACGCCGAAGCGGGCGGCGGCAAGCGTAAAGAAATCGCCCGCTTCACCTTTCCGCGCAACCAGACGAAGAAGCGCAACGGCCTCGCAAACCCCTCACTCGCCGACTTCATCCTATCGCGCGGCGCCGCAGAGGGCGGCGAGGCCGACCGCATCGGCCTTTTCGTCTTAAGCGCAGGCGTCGGCGTCGAAGAAGCAAAAAAGAAACTGATCGCGGCCCACGACGACTATCGCGCGATACTGCTCTCCACCCTCGCCGACGCCCTCGCCGAAGCCTTCAGCGAGAGGACGCACCGCAGAGTCGCCGGACTTTACGGCAAAGGCATCCGCCCCGCGTTCGGCTACCCCTGCTCCCCCGACCACGCGGACAAAAGAACCGTCTTCAGACTGCTGGACGTAAAACACCACCTGCCCCTCTCCCTGACAAGTTCGGCAATGATAAAACCCGCCGCCTCCGTCTGCGGAATGTATGTTTTCAACCCCGCGTCGTACTATTTTTCCTGCGGACAGATAGGCGACGACCAACTGGAACTATTTGCACGAAAAAAGAACATCAGCGTCGAAGAAGCCCGAAAGCGGACAGCGACGCTGTAAACACAGTAAGGAATCATCATGAATCAAGATCAAATCAAAAAACTGCTGCTCTCCGTGGAAGACGCCGAACTGGATTTTTCGGTAATCCTTTCGGGAAAGAAGAGCCGCAAGGTAAACGGGTTGTACAAGGTCGACACGCGCGAAATAATCCTGCACAACAAAAACTTTACGACGGACAACCTCATGGTGTACACCGCGCTGCATGAATACGCCCATCACATACACAGCGGCAAAGGCGGCGGAAAGTTGCCCAGTCGTTCACACACGCAGGCGTTCTGGGCCATCTTCCATCGACTGCTGGAAAAAGCCGAAGCAAAGAGCCTCTATGCAAACGCCTACGCCCAGTCATCCGAACTCGCCGAACTCACTGAGCTGATACGCGAAAAGTACATCCGGCGGAACGGCAGCCTCTTTATCGAACTGGGCGAGCGCCTCATCGCCGCGCGGGAACTCTGCGAAAAAGAAGGCCTCCGCTTTGAAGATTACATCGACCGCGTCCTCCGCCTCCCCCGCCTGTCCGCAAAAACCGCCATAAAGAGCTTTACGTACAACCTGGACCCCGCGCTCGGCTCGGAGAATATGCGCTTCATCTCGGCCATTCCCAACGAAGAAACCCGCGGCGCCGCCGAAAACGCCCTCCTGTCCGGCAAAAGCCCCGACACCGTAAAAACCGCCCTCCGCGAAGCGCAAGCCGAAGAAGACCCCCGCCTCAAACTCGAAAAAGAAAAAGCCCGCCTCGAGCGAACCATCGGAGCCCTCTCAAAACGCCTCAAAGAAATCGAAACCGCCCTCGACAACGGCGCCACAGGCGCTTTTTGCGCCCTACGGGGCTAAGCCTTTTTTTGTTGCGCCCTACGGGGCTACGGACATCCGTAACGGCGCTACGGATGTCCGTAACGGCGCTATTGATGTCAGCAGCGGCGTACGGGGGGCGTTTTTTGTGTGTGTGGGGCTCCACCCTCCCCCTCAGCTGAGCGCGGCCATCTCTTTTTGGACGGAGGCTTCGCAGGAGCGCATGGCGAGGATGGTTTTGTGGAGGAGGGCGTCCAGGTCCCAGCCGAGCATCGCGGCGCCTTGTTCGATGACGGCGCGGGAGCAGCCGGCGGCGAAGGCGGGCGTCTT
>JAITNO010000139.1 GCA_031290405.1 Spirochaetaceae bacterium | reverse complement strand
CCGGCAGCCGGCGGGGCGGCCGTCTTTACCGTGAACTTCGACAACAACGGCGCCATCGTCAGCGCCGTCGACGGCGCCGGCGTCGTCTCAGGCGGCGAGGGCGGCGGCCAAGTGGTGATGAACGTCGCCTACGACGCGCCGAACACCGACCCGGGCGCCGACGGGGCCGCCGTCAGACAGACGTTCACCCTCGACATGGGCGCCGTGGGCGGCTTTACCCGCGCCCTCACCCAGTTTGCCGAATCCTCGTCGTCCAAGGCCGTCACGCAGGACGGCTATGCGATGGGCTACCTCGAAAGTTTTAAGATAGACCAGTCCGGCGTCATCACCGGCGTTTACTCGAACGGCACCAACCGTTCCATCGCCCAGATCGCCCTTGCCACCTTCGCCAACCAGGGCGGCCTCGAAAAGAACGGCGACACCGCCTTCGTCGTATCCAACAACTCAGGCGTCGCGAACATCGGCCCTTCGGGCGTCGCCGGCAAGGGCAAGATCATCTCCGGCACGCTGGAGATGTCCAACGTCGACATGGCCGACGCCTTCACCGACATGATCGTCACCCAGAGAGGCTTTCAGGCCAACTCGCGCACGATACAGACCGCCGACCAGCTTTTGCAAGAGTTGCTCACCCTTAAAAGGTAGCAGGCGGAATAGCGAATGATTAAGGCAACCCGCTTAGGCGGCGCGGAGTATTACATCAATCCCCATCAGATAGAGTCCATCGAGCTTACGCCCGACACGACCCTTCTGATGTTGTCGGGAAAACACATCATCGTAAAGGAAAGCGCGGAAGAACTCATCGCGCGCATCGTCGGCTACAGGAAGCTGATTGGCGGTTTTAAGAATGAAGAGTAGGGCGCGTTTTACAATAAGGAACAAGCAATGGATTTAGCGTCGCTTATCGGCATGGTCGGCGTCTTCGGCATGATCGTCTTCGGCATCATCTCCGGCGGTTCAGGTCTGGTAACCTACTGGGATATGCCGTCCCTGCTCATCGTCGTCTTGGGCTCGTGGTTCTGTCTGATGTGCGCTTCGTCCATCAAGAACGCGGTGGGCGTTTTCAGCATCATCGGCCTCATCTTCAACGTGCCGAACTACGGCGAAAAGGGCATCGTCACCAAACTGATGGCCATGTCCGAAAAGGCCCGCCGCGAAGGCCTCCTCTCGTTGGAAGACGAAATCGTCGACCTCGACAACGCCTTTATGAAGAAAGGCCTCCAGCTCGTCGTCGACGGAACCGACGCCGCCGTCGTCAGAGACCTCCTGGAAATCGAAGTAAGCCAGATGCAGGACAGGCACGCCTCCACCGTCGGCGTCCTTAATATGTGGTCGGCCTTAGCCCCCGGCTTCGGAATGCTGGGCACCGTCATCGGGCTCATCGCCATGATGAAAAACCTCGAGGACAAAGCCTCCGTCGGCCCGAACATGGCCGTCGCGCTCATCACCACCCTCTACGGCTCCATCATCGCCAACGCCCTCCTTACGCCGGTCATGCAGAAACTCCGCTCCATGGACGCCGCCGAAGCCCAGGTGCGCGAAATGGTCATCGAAGGCATACTCTCGATACAGGCCGGCGACAACCCCCGCATCCTGGGCATGAAGCTCCTCGCCTATCTCAAGCCCGAAGAGCGCAAGGAAATCGAATCCGAAGTAATGAAGGACTAAGAGGGCAAAAGCATGGCAAAGAAAAAGAAGAAAGGCGGCGGCGGCCCCACCGGACAAGAATGGCTCACCACCTATTCCGACATGGTAACCCTCGTCCTCTGTTTCTTCGCCATCATGTTCAACCCCGACGAGGTAACGCCCTCCTCCATGTCGCAGATAAGCGTCTCGTTCATGGCGCGCGGCATGGGCGCCAAGTCAGGCGGCAACACCCTGTCCGTCGGGCGCGCCGCCGAGCTTGGCAACAACGTTACCTCGCTTCCGGCCAGCGACCGGGGCAAGTCACTCGGCACCGCCCTCAAGAAGGCCGTCAGCCTCTTCGCCCCCGAAGTGCACACCAAGAAGATGACGATAAGCGCCGACGAACGCGGCATCGTCATCAGCCTCGCCTCCGACGCCTTCTTCGCCCCCGCCTCCGCCCGCATCAACATGGAATCCACGCGGGACATCCTGCTGCGCCTGGGCACGCTCCTCTCGTCCGAGGACCTGTCCGGCAGGAAGTTCAGAATAGAAGGGCACACCGACTCCACGGCCATCGACCCCGCCGGCCCCTGGACCTCGAACTGGGAACTCTCCGCCGCGCGCTCCATCGCCGTCTTGAGCTACCTCACCGGGCTCGGCATGAGGGAAAACCGCTTCCAGGTCGCAGGCTTTGCCGACACCGTGCCCGTCGCCTCCGACGCCACCGCCGAAGGCCGATCCTACAACCGCCGCGTCGACATCGTGATCCTCGACGACGGACACTTATAACAGAGACACAGAGATAAAATACTATGCACCATAAGGAGAACACACATGGCAGACGATGAAAAAGAATTAGTGGAAGGCGCCGAAGACAGCGGCGAAGAAGGCGCAAGCGTCAAGAAAGACCGCTCAGGGCTCTTCGCAAAGCTCTTAAAGTTCGTGGCGATCGGCCTCGGCGCCCTTATCTTTATCGTGACGGTCGTCATCATCACCTTCAAGATGATGAGCGGAAGCGGCGGCGGCGCAGGGGCCGCCATACCCCAAACAGAAGCCTACGCCGCCATCAAACCCATCTATTCCTACTACGACGGCATAGGCAGCATCAGCACGCGCTCGCGGGACCCCACACCCTACAACATCGTCGCAAGCCCCGTCCTCGAATACGACATGAACGACAACGCCACGCAGAGCGAACTCATCGCCCGCAAGGTCCAACTCATCGACTTCTTCCTCAATTACTTTAGCGCGAAATACCAAAGCGAGCTGCAGCCCGAAAACCGCAACAAAATCAAGGAAGAAATCAAAGAGCTCCTCAACACCACCATGCTCGACAAAGCCCGCATAAGAGGCCTCCTCTTCACCCAGTTCGACCTCTTCGAGATGCAATAAGGCGCCGAGGGCGCATCTGGCGTCCTGCGGCGCTGCGCCCCGCGAAAGAGGCTTTTGGCAGGCGGGCCGCGCTCCCCCGCTTTGGGCTTTGTCTTCATGCGGAAGGGAAGAGGCGGCGGCGCGCCCCGCCGTCTAGGCCCCCACAAGCGCGCAGTCCGTCATAACGCCAATCGCCAGCGCGGAGAGCATGACAAACGCAAGGTACAACACAAAACGCTTCACGCCGAGGACGATCTTGACCGCCCCCAGGTTGGTAATTTTAGTCGCCGGGCCGCTCACCATGAACGCCGCGGCGGAGCCCATGCTCATGCCGTCGCGCAACCAGGCGCTTAAAAGCGGAACGGTGCCGCCGCCGCACATATAGAGGGGGACGCCAATCGTGGCGGCCATAAGGAGGCCGAAACGGCGGCCCGGGCCAAAGAGCGCGGCAACCGCATTTTCCGGCACGTAGCGTTGGAAAAGAGCGGAAAGGACAATGCCCGCCAGAAAGTACAGCCCCGTGGCGCGGACGTTCCTCATGACGTTTTTAAGCAGCCGAAAGACAGGATTGGGGTCGGTGTCGCGGTTGGCCGGAACCGCGAAGCCAGTAAATTTGAAGAACGCGCGGCCCTTGCAGAGGAGCCGCACGCAGAGCCCCGCGGCGAAGGCGCATACAAGAGAGGCAAGAAAGCGTACAACCAGAGCCGTCCTCCCCAGAGCCGCGCTGTACAACAAAAGCTGAGGATTAAGGAGAATAGATCCCATCATGAAGGAGGCAAGCCAATCGTCCGCCACGCCTTTTTCCGAGAAGGAGGCGGCAAGAGGGATAGTACCGTACATGCAAAGCGGACTCGCCATGCCGACAAGGGAGGCCGGAACAAGCCCCAGAATGCCAAGCTTTTTCCCCCGCAGAGCGCCGGGAAGCGCGAGAATCCCAGCCTTGCCGAACACGGACACAAGAGAGCCAAGACAGACGCCGAGCAGGTAATAGCCGGCAATCTGCTCAGTCTGCACACTCACATAGTACCAGAGGAAGACCGCTTCACGTTCAATCGTATCAGCCATCAGCGACACAGAAGCGCCTTAGCCGTCGACGACGACAAGCTCGTAGCGCAGACTGCCCAGACCAAGAGCCGCAGCGTGGTTCAGCGTAAGAATGCCGTTGCGGGATTCGATGCGCCGCACAAGATCCGCACGGTCAGGCGCGGCATACACCAGGTCGACGCAGGCCTTGTCCAGCGCCACAGGGTCAAGCGACGCAAGAATGCCAATGTCGGCCATCGTAGGAGCGGCAGGATTGCCGTTGCAATCGCAATCCACCGAAAGATGGTTCATCACGTTGACGTAGATGAAGTTTTCCCTCCCCGCCGCGTCCGCGACAGCCATAGCAGCCTCCGCCATAGATTCGAGGAAACTGTTTTGGTCGCCGCCCCACATACTCGACCGACTCTTCCCCGCGCTGTGGATAAGCGCCTTGCCCGCCCGCGAGCCGTAGCCAATGGACATATTCTTAAGCGCGCCGCCAAAGCCGCCCATCGCATGACCCTTAAAGTGGGAAAGCACAATATGGAACGTAAAATCCGCAAAATGGCCGCCGACAAGGTCCACCGTCAGGTGCGCGCCGCCCGTAACCGGAAGGGACAAATCGCCCGCCTCGTCCATAATCACCACCGGCGCGACAGCCGTAAAGCCGTGGTCTTTGGCAACCTGATAGTGCATCGCCGTAGCGGCGCGCTTGCCGCCGTACGCCGTGTTGCACTCGACAATCGTGCCGTCGACCCGCCGCACAAGCCCCTTAATCAGATTAGGGTCGAGGTAGTGGACATTGCCCGGCTCGCCCGTGCTAATTTTGACGGCAACCTTGCCCGAAGGAACGCGCCCCAGCGCGTCGAAGACCGCCGCCAACCCCGCAGGACTAATGTCGCGCGTCATAAAAACCCGCGCAGTACCCTCCGCCAGAGCCGCCGCCGCCCCACCTTCAGGCAGCCCCTGCGCCGCCGCCTTCCGGACGCAGCCCGCCAAGACAAAAACCGCAACGGCAAGAACGCCCACCGCCAAAAAACAACCGCATTTTTTCATACCATGCCTCCACAGCAAAACAACACAGCCCATCCTACAGCCCAAAGCCAACCAACGCAAGAGAGGGAAGAGGAAGGCGCGCCTTATTTTGTTGCGCCCTACGGGGCTAACCCCCAGCGCTACGCCTTCCAGGACAACCAAGACAAGTTCCAGGACGCCCAAGAAGGTTTTAACGGCGACGTTGAAGGTTTTAACGGCGACGTTAAAGACATTAACGGCGACGTTGAAGGTTTTAACGGCGACGTTCAAGACGTTAACGGCGACGTTAAAGATGTTAACGGCGACGTTCACAACATTAACGGCGGCGTTCACAACATTAACGGCGACGTTCACAACGTTAACGGCGACGTTGAAGACGTTAACGGCGGCGTTCACAATGTTAACGGCGACGTTCAAGACGTTAACGGCGGCGTTCACAACGTTAACGGCGACGTTGAAGACGTTAACGGCGACGTTCAAGACGTTAACGGCGGCGTTCAAACTATCAGCATTAGCGTTCAAACCGTCAGCGGCGGCGTTCAAACTATCAGCATTGGCGTTCAAACTGGCGGCGGCGGCGTTGAAATCATCAAGGGAAGCTTGAAAAGTTTTACCGATTCCTATACAACAAACAGAGGCGGCCAACAACCGCTCAAAATTAACATTTTAAGGAGATATGTCATGTCAGATGATTGGATTCCCAACAGGGAACAAGATTTAGTGGACCTGCTCGTCTTTTGGGACGAAGCGCTCGGCAACAGCGAAAAGCGAGCCGCGTACGGGTGGAGCGCGCCCGATTGCGGCGCCATCGTGATCAAAATAGCGAAGTTCCTGGAAGCCCGCACCGAGTATCACAACAACAAAACAAAGGGAAACCGGCTCGATAAGGATGCGAAAAAAGCAATCCTCGTCGCCGCCATGCGGGACTTCGCCAACACATCCATCCGGTGGAACAAAAAAATACCCATCCAGGACAGGCTTAACCTCGGCGTCGGCCTCAAAGACGAAACCGACACCCCCCAGGGC
>JAITNO010000087.1 GCA_031290405.1 Spirochaetaceae bacterium | reverse complement strand
ACGCGGGTGTTCTGGATGGCGGCTATCGCCTGCGCCGCGTCGCCGTTGCCGGGGTTCGCCGGCCTGCCGTTCTGACCGTAGCCCGAAGCTATCGAGGCGGCTTCGCTTGCCAGCACGGGGTTCAGCTCGATCCAGCCGGAGGGATGGGCGACGGGGGCCGTTGAATAGCCTCCCGCCTCCGGCGCAAGCGCGGCAACCGCGTCGGCGCGGCCCCAGTCGAAGGCGCCTTCCGGCCCGCTGGAAGCGAGCACGCCGGCGTAGCCTTCCAGGAAATGCCCGGAATCCTCGATGTGCCGGATGACAAAGTCGGGCGCGTCGCCGCCGTTCACGGTGCCTTTGAGCTGCAACACCCCGTCGCGGTTCAGGCGGGCTACCACGTCGGCGCCGGAATTGTTGATGCGGGCAATCAGGTCCGCAACCGTGTCCTCAGCATAGTAGGGAACCTGCACCAGGCCGTCCGCGCCGCCGGAGGCCGAAAGGGCGATCGTCCCCTCAAGCCCGATTTGCGCGCGTTCCTCCAGCGCGTTCGCCCCGTTCATCCTAAAGATATAGCTGGAATCGTACTCTCCGTCCCCGTTTCGGTCGTAATTGCCCTGCGCGTTGGTCGTCCAATGACGCTCGGTAAAGAAATCGAGCCCCGTCCTCCCGTTAATGCCGTAGCCGGGACGGTGCGCCTCGTTCACCAGGTCGATAAAGTTCATCGTGATGTTGTCCAGAACCTGAATCTCCTGCGCGATGGTCTGGTCTCGAAGCTCCAGCAGCGCCGAAAGGCTGCCGCTCTCCTTCGCCGGCTCGAAAAGCGCCCCTGTGTCGGTCCACGTGATGCGCCCGTAGCCCTCCGCGTCGACGTCGATCTTTACCTCTAGTGAGCGCGCGACCTTCCCCTGCACCAGAATCACCCCGCCGGTGTGGAGCATGAATTCATCGCTGTCCCGCCGCTCGACGCTCACGCTCATCACCGTGGAAAGGGCGTCGACGAGGAGATCCCTCCGGTCGTAAAGGTCGTTCGGCTCGTCGCCCTGGGCCTTCACCTTCTCTATCGTCTCGTTCAGTGCCGCAATCTGCCGAGAAAGGTCGTTGATCTGGCCGACGGACAGATAGACGTCCTCGTTTGCCTGGCTTTGCAGCGTTTTGAGCCCCAAAAACCGGTCGTGGATGCTGTCGACGAGGCTCTCCCCCCGCGCGACAAGGGCCGTTCGCGGCGGCATATCCGCCGGATTGTGGGAAAGCTCCTGCCATCCTTGCCAAAAATCCAGCATCCGCGCCCGCAGCGAATTGTCGCCGACTTCGAGGTACATGGCGTCAATCTGTTGAAGGTAAGGGTCGCGCGCGCGCCAAAAGCCCTCCTTCCCCGCCTCTGCGACAATGCGTTTGTCCAGCAGCTCGTCGCGGACGCGCTCGATGCGGCTCACGATGACGCCCTGCCCCAGCTGCCCGGCGGTCTCCGCGCGGTTAAGCCCCGGCAGATAAATCGGGTCGAACGTGGCAAACTCCGCCCGCTGGCGCGAGTAGCCCTCCGTCGAAACGTTGGACAGGTTGTGCCCGGTAACCCGCAGCGCCTGCTCATGGGCGCTCACCGCCCGCTTTCCCATCTCCAGCCCCATAAAAGTTGATGTCATACTGCGCTCCTCTTCTCCTTTAATCATCGGCTGCATAAGGAACGCGCTTAAATTTTGCCCCAGGGGGGGAGGAGCCCGCAACGCCAACGCCGGCGACCGCCGTCAAAGCCCCCCGAATGCAAGGGAGTTTCCCTCAAGCGTAAGAGTCCTTCTTAGGGGTGAAAGCTTATTCTGTGCACCGGATGCCGTGTTCTGTGCACCGGATGCCGCGTTCGGTGCACAGAATGACCTGTTCGGTGCACAGAATGCCGCGTTCGGTATACCGAATGACTTGTTCTGTGCACTGGATGCCGTGTTCGGTATACCGGATGGCCCCCGCGCCGCAGCGCCAAAACCGCCTGCCTGAGCCCTCCAGAGCCCGTATCGGGCCGTCCAAGCCGTGTGTCGGGGGCTTCTGTCGCGCCCGTGAAGGCCGCCAAGCTGCGGGGAGTCTGGGGCGATGCCTCGGGCGTCTTGCGTAAGGACGAGTTTTCGCATACTCTGACGCAGAGGTAGCGACGGCATGATACGGTTAACGGGCGTTCATAAATATTTCGGCGATCTGCACGTCTTGAAGGGCATCGACCTTGTGGTGAAGGAGGGCGAAAAGCTTACGATTATCGGTCCGTCGGGGTCGGGAAAGAGCACGCTTATCCGCTGCATCAACGGGTTGGAGGAGCCGACGGAGGGCGCGGTGGAGATTAACGGCGAGACGCTGTGCCACAAAAGCCGGACGCGCATTGTGCGGAACTTCTGCGCGATGGTGTTTCAGCAATTCAACCTCTACCCCCACATGACGGTCTTGCAGAATGTTACGCTGGCGCCGGTTAAGCTGCAAAAGAAGAGCCTTTCCGAGGCGCGGGAGATTGCCTACGAATACTTGGGGTTGGTGGGGCTGCGGAACAAGGCGGACGCGTATCCGTCGATGCTTTCCGGAGGACAGCAGCAGCGCATCGCGATTGCCCGCGCGCTGGCGACAAAGCAAAAGATTTTGCTTTTCGATGAGCCGACGTCGTCGCTGGACCCGGAGATGGTTCAGGAGGTGCTGGACGTGATGATGAAGCTTTCGGGTGAAGAGGCGATTACGATGGTGGTGGTAACGCACGAGATGGGGTTTGCCCGCCAGGTGGCGGACCGCATCGTCTTTCTGGACGAGGGCGCGATTCTGGAGGAGGGGGAGCCGGAGGCGTTCTTCAATCGTCCTCGGAATGAGCGGACGGTGGCGTTTTTAAGCAAGATATTGCGATAGGCGCGTGAATGAAATGTGCCGGCGGCGTTGTGCCGGCGATAGATGTATGAATTTTTGGTTGCAACGGAGGTTGTTATGAAATTAACCACAAAGATGACGGTGATGATGGGCGTGGCGCTCATCATCGTAGCGAACGGTTTTATCGCGTGTAAGGCACAGGGCGTTGACGCGATTAAACAGGCGGGTGTGCTGAAGGCGGGGGTCAAGTCCGACGTCCCCGGTTTTGGGCAATTGGACAATGCGACGAACTCCTACAAGGGGTTCGAGATTGAGCTTGCCGGCTTGCTGGCAAAGGAGATCCTGGGCGATGCGTCGAAGGTTCAGTTTACGCCGGTTACGGCGAAGACGCGCGGGCCGCTTATCGACAACGGCGAGCTGGACATGATTGTCGCCACGTTCACGGTTACCGAGGAGCGCAAGCTTACCTACAACTTCTCGACGCCCTACTACACGGACGCCGTGGGCTTGCTGGTGAAGAAGGAGCCCGGCTACGAGGGGCTTAAAGACTTAAACGGCAAGACCATCGGCGTGGCGCAGTCAGCGACGAGCAGGAAGGCCATCGAGGACGGGGGCAAGGCTCTGGGCGTTACGGTGAACTTTTCGGAGTTTGCCACGTATCCTGAGATCAAGGCGGCGCTGGATTCGGGGCGCGTCGACGCGTTCTCGGTCGACAAGTCGATTTTGAATGGCTACCTTGACGCGACGACGCAGATTCTGCCGGACGCGTTTGCGCCGCAGCCTTACGGCGTCGCCACGAAGTTTGACAACAAAGAGCTTGCCGCATTCGTGGACGCTCTGGTGGTCAAGTGGCTGGCCGACGGCACCATCGCCGGCCTGATTCAAAAGTACCGTCTGTAGAGGGCGTGCGTGGGCGGCCCTTTTTCGCTGGCGCGCTGGGCGCTGTTGTGCAAAGACATCCCTCTTTTTCTTGAGGGGTTCTTTGTAACGCTGGCCGTCTCCGTCGCGGCGCTTGCCGCGGCGCTCGTCGTCGGCGTCGTGTTGGGGTTGTTTTCGACTTCGCAGCGCGCCCTGCTAAAGGGCATGGCGCGGGTCTACATCGAATTCTTTCAGAACACGCCGCTGGTGATTCAGATCTTCTTTCTTTACAATGCGCTCCCCTACATTGGCGTCATGCTCTCGCTTATCACAATTGGCATTGCCGGCATCGGCCTCTACCACGGGGCCTATGTCGCCGAGGTCGTCCGCGCCGGCATCATTTCGATTCCCCGCGGGCAGTATGAGGCCGCCGAATCGCAGGGCTTCTCGTATCTGCAGTCGATGGGGTACATCATCCTTCCGCAGGCGATCAAGGTGATACTCCCGCCGCTGGCAAATCAGGCGGTCAATCTGATAAAGAACACGTCGGTGCTTGCCCTGATTGCCGGCGGCGATTTGATGTATCGCGCCGATTCTTGGGCGTCGAACGGGAGCTTGAGTTACGGGCCGGCCTACGTCGTTACCGGCGTCCTCTACTTCGCGCTCTGCTTTCCCTTGACGCGTTGGGCGCGGACCTTCGAGGAAAAGCTTAAGAACCGCGATAAGCTGAGCGTGCCGAAAGAGGCCGCGGCGCTGGGGGCCGAAGAATGTTAGCGCAGGTGTTGCGGGACGTCTTTACCGGCGACAACGTCCTCTATCTGTTTTCCGGCGTGGGGAACACGCTGCTCATCTCCATCGTTACGATTGTGTTGAGCATTCTGATTGGCTCTGTGCTCGGCATCTGCCGCAATTACAGCCGCGGGCCGGCGCAGGCGATTGCGGCAAGCTACATCGAGCTGTTCCGCAACACGCCGCTCCTCCTCTGGATGATGATATGCGTCTTCCTTTTGCGCTTTGGCACGTCGATGACGCGGGGGACGCTGGCCCTCACCCTCTACACCTCTTCGGTTATTGCGGAGATCATCCGCGGTGGGCTTAACTCGATAGCGAAGGGGCAATTCGAGGCGGCCCGTTCGCAGGGTTTTAGCTTTACGCAGACGCTCTACTACATCATCCTTCCGCAGTGCTTCAAGCGCGTGGCGCCTTCGCTGCTCAGCCAGGTTATCACGACGGTGAAGGACACGTCGTTCCTCGCTCAGTTTGCCATTGCCGAGCTCTTCTGGAACTCGAAGGTGCTGATGGGCAACCTGCCGCAGAAGACGCAGATTACGAGCGCGCACATCTTCGTGGTGTTCATCTTCGTCGCCGCCGTCTATTTCATCATCAACTTTGCGCTCTCCTGCGTCGTGCGAAAACTCTCCCGCGACGTAAGCGGCACGACGACCGTTCAGACGAGGCAGACGTAAGCGCCTAGGGCGCTTTTTGCGGCCTACGGCGCTGCGCCCCCAGCACTGCGCTTTGCGTCCGCGCTCTACGTTCCCCAGCTTTGAGCTTTGTTTTTATAAAGAGAAGCGGGGAGGGGGTCTCCGTCTCGGAGGCTTATAGGGATCCGCTTGAAACATCCCCTCTGGGGCGGTATGGTGGTTCCATGGATATGCGGATTGGTCTTGGTCGGGATGTGCACAGGCTGGTGGCTGGGCGGCGTCTGACGCTCGGCGGGGTTGCGGTGCCTTTCGACAAGGGGGAGGCGGGGCACTCGGACGGGGACGCGCTGGTTCATGCGCTTATTGACGCGTTGCTTGGGGCGGCGGGGCTGGGGGATATTGGCGAGTGGTTCCCCCCTGGCGATGCGCGCTGGAAGGATGCCGACTCGATGGGCTTGCTTGAGCGCGTCTGGGGCGCGGTGCGTGGGGAGGGCTGGCGGCTGGTCAACGTTGATTGCGTGGTAAGCTGCGAGGCTCCGCGTCTTTTGCCGTACCGCCAGATGATGCGGGAGCGCCTGGCCGGTGCGCTGGGCGTCGATGCGGAGAGGGTGTTTGTGAAGGCGAAGACGGGCGAGGGGCTGGGCGACGTTGGAGAGGGGCGGGCGGTGGAGGCTCTGGCGGTGTGCTTGCTCCAAAGACACGGTGCGTAATCTCTTTACCTTGCGGGCGGCGGCGCCGATATTTGAAGAGGAGCGGTATGACTCGAAAAACTTGTATTCTTTGTTTATTTCTTCTTGCGTTTCTTGTCGGCGTCGGCGCGCAGAGCGCCGGTTCGTCCGGCAGCGCGTACTTCAAGAGCCGTCTGCAAAGCGGGATTGAGCTCTACGCGGACGGGAAGTGGGGGGAGGCCGTCACGGAGCTCCGCCGCTTTCAGATGGAGGTTGCGGATCCGGCTTCCCGCGCCGAGGCTCAGTTTTGGGTTGCGATGGCGCAGATGTCCGCCGGGCAGTACGAGGATGCGGTTCACGACTTCGACGAGGTTCCGCGCATCGACCCGCGTTCGCCGCGCGTTCTGGAGCTTCCCTACCAAAAGGCGCGTTCCTTCTATTACTTGGGGCGCTTTAACGAGGCGATTGTCCTCTTTCGTCAGTACGCCGACGGCATCAGGCCGGACGGGCGGTATGTCAACGGGGTGCGCGCCGACAACTGGAACGCTCAAAGCGCGGCGGTCAATGCCGGCGATGAGTACAACCGCAAGGCGGCGGCGGTCTACTGGATTGGGGAATGCCTCTTCAGTCTTGAGGAATTCGAGAAGGCTGAGGAGATGTTCGCCGTCGTCGTAGGTCAGTATGCGAAGAGTTACAAGTACGAGAGCTCGGTAAACCGCATTGCGCTGATTAAACAGAAGAAGGTTGAGGCGCAGCTTCTTGAAATCATGCGGCAGAATGGGGAAAAGAAGCCGGGGGGCGGTGGGCTGTCCAGCGCGTCAGGCGACAAGGCCGGCGCAAGCGGCGCCTACGAGGATGCGCTGGGGGCGTATCAACAGAGCATTGCCCCGTATCTGACGCAGGACGCCTCGAAGGAGCGTTACACGCCGAGCGGGGTTCTGCCGGGGGGGCGCGGCACGGCGCCGGGGACTGACCCGAACACGGTGATGCGGCTGCTGGCGGTCAAGACGCAGGCGCTGGAGATGATGGAACGCTTGATGACGACGCTGAACGCGTTTGAAAACCTGGAGTACGGCAGATGGTAAGGGTGAGCACACTGGTTCTTGTTCCGCTGTTGTTTTTCTGCACCCACGCGGCGGCTTTTGCCGCTGAGTTTTACGACGGCCGGATAAAGTTTGCTCTTGACGAACGCAATGGGCGTTTCGGCCTCTACTACATGGTCGACGTGGACAACAAAAAATACGAGCCGCTCTTCTGGGACAAAGACCGGAAGACGAGTTTTCTTTCCGTCAGCGTGGACGGCAGCGAATACCGGCTCGGCGACGCGTCCGGCTTTAAGGTTTTTTTGCGGGGCACGGAGCAGAGGCCGATGCTTGCCTTTGAATCGCCGTTCCTTTCGGTAACGGAGGAGTTTTCGTTTATCAGGACGGCCAGTTCGGGCGTGAGCAACGGGATCAGGATAGACGTTAAGATTGAAAACTGGGGGGACAAGCGGTACGAGGTGGGTTCCCGCCTGCTCGTCGACACCTTTTTGGGCGAAAAAGACGCGCCGAACTTTAGGACGGATTCCCGTCCCGTCGAAAGCGAGCTTATCGTCGACAGAACCTCGCAGGAACAGTGGTGGGTGTCGAACAACGGCCGGTACGGGCTTATGGGAAGCGTCTTTGTCGAAGGGCTGGACCCGCCCGACCATCTTCATTTTGCAAACTGGAAGCGGCTGTACGGGTCAAACTTCAAGCCGGAGTACATTCCCCGTAGAAACTTCAACGACTTGCCCTTTTCGATACGGGATTCGGCGGTGGCCTACTACCTCGAATCCGCTCCGCTTGAACGGTGGCAGAGCCGCGCCTACACGGTTCTTCTGGCGGCGGAGGACAAATACGGTTTCGAGGTAAAGAAGGGCTCCCCGGCCGTCGTCTACGAAACGATCTACAACGTCGCGGACACGAAGATAGGAGTCTATGAAGACCGGCAGCCGCCGCGAGCCGCCGCGCCTGACGGCAACACCATCGTGTCGAACAATATGCCCGGTCAGATGGCCGTCCCTCAGACGGTCGTGCCGGCGCAAACGGGGCAGGCGCCGCTCCCCCGCGACACGCACAGGCGCGAGGGGACGATACTCTTGCCCATCGCCCCGATACGCGTCGACTTGATGACGCTGCGCGAACTCATATACAAGGTTGATTCGTCAATCTATTTCGGCACCCCCATCTCGGAAGAGGAACTGCGGGGCATGGAGGCGACGATAGGCAGACTGCGGTCGAAATACGGCGGCATCTTTAGCCCGTATTGATGATGAAAGACCCCGTCCTAAACCGCGCCCTCCGTCTGGCGAAGAGAAAAAAGTATGGCGACGCCATCAGCCTGCTCGAAGGCGAGATACTCCGCTATCGCGAATCCTTCCGGTTTTACTACATACTCTCGCTCTGTTGCCTCTACACCGGCGATTACGGGCGGGCGTACACCTATTTTAAGAGCGCCAACGACATAAAACCCAAAGACTCAGGCGTCGTCCTCGGCATCGCCGCGCTCAATCTGCGGCGCGGCGAGAGCGGCAGGGCGCTTGACCTCTACCTCAAAGTATTGGAAATCGAGCCTCGCAGCAGGATCGCAAAGAAGGCCCTCTCCGTGCTGCGCAGATACGCCGGCAGCGATGAATTTGCCGATTGGATCGAGTCAGGCCGCATAAAGCGCCTGTTCCCGCCCCTCCCTAAGGCAAAAATGACCGGGGCGGCCGTTCTGGGCCGCGTCCTTGTCGCGCTCGCCCTCATCCTGGGCGTCGTTTTCTGCGCCGCCGTCAAGAAAGGCCTCGTCAACATCGACGCCATGCGGAAGGAACAACGCGAAGGCTTTGCCACCTCCGCGCTGGAAAGCGGCGACAGGAAGAACATCGTCGCCTTGGGCGGCTCGTATCAGAGCATCTTGACCGAACGCCAGGTCTTGGCATCCTACGAGAAGGCGCGCGGTTTGTTTAACGAGTATGACGACAACCCGGCGCGCATCGAGATCAACAGGCTTCTGCTCTCCAACGCCGCCGACGGCATCAAAAACAAGGCGCGCGTCTTGTTGCGCTACCTCGACGAGACTCCCCTCGGCTTCGACACGCTCAAGACGAACCTAAGCTATGCCCAGGTGCAGAAAGAGCCGCTCCTCTGCGACGGCTGTTACGTCGTCTGGAGGGGCATGGCCACGAACATCCTCGTGGAAAACGAAAGCTCTTCGTTTGATTTCCTCGTCGGCTATGAAAACCGGACCAACCTCGCCGGCATCGTCCGCGTCGTCTGCCCCTTCGCCGCCTTCGTCAGCAGCGAGCAGCCGCTGGAAGTCCTGGCGCGCATACGGCCCCAGTCTGATGTAGGCGCAGCCTCCTTCAGTTTGACCGGCGCAGCCCTCCACCAACTGTCCCCACGTTAAGGCGGGGAACGGGTCGGCGCATCCCCCACATATGCCGCATGAAATCGCTATCGCGGATGAGTTCTATCGCTCTAGAGCGCACGTCTCCCGTTCCAACGGGCAACTCGCCAGGCCCCCCCGCCCAGCTTGGGCGGGACCCCACCAGGGGGGCTGCAAAAGGCCGGGGAGTGGGGTATGGTAGAAGCATGGAGCCGGAGATTATATGCAAGCAAAGCGCCTTTAGGCATAACGCGACGCTAAACGACATCCGCTGGGCATTCATCACCGCCAAGTATGATATGCCCGTAGAAGGCGGCGAGGAAAAACGCTTGCTCATCGGCTTCAACACCGCAGGGAACCCGCTTGAGGTTCTCTATAACGAACTGGACGATGGCAGGATCAGCGTATTTCACGCCATGCCCTGCCGATCTATGTATGCCGCCCTATTGAGCGGTGAGGAGTAACAAATGAAAGAAATGACCGAAGAAGAAGCGGAGTATTGGGACGACTACTACACCAAAAACCCGCCAAAAGTAGACCCCGCCAAAAACGGCGGTTTTGCCAAAAAGTCCTTCCGCTTGGTGGCCCTTGACCGCTTTTCCGAGGACTACCTCTTAACCCGCGTACTGGCAACCCACAAGACGCCCACACAAATCATTGGCGAACTGGTACGAGAGAAGGTCGCCGCCAGTGTGTAGCGGCAATGAAGAGTGGGAGGCCCCCCCATCACTACTCATTCGTTTAGCAGTTTTGCCCCCATTTTGAATTTATTTTTCAATTTCCTCCACATTTTTTGGGGCAGGCGCTTGACCTTTTTGAAAAGCCCTGTCATGCTGAGGGCGTATTGAAAATGAAAAGCTTAAAACCGATGAGACGACAACAGAGCAGTCCTCGAGTGTACGGTACGGTACGGTACGGTACGGTACGGTACGGTACGGTACGGTACGGTACGGTACGGTACGGCCTTCTCATGCCCAAAAATAACACCGACTCAATCAGATAAATTCGCTTTACCGGTACTGAAA
>JAITNO010000058.1 GCA_031290405.1 Spirochaetaceae bacterium | reverse complement strand
CCTCCAAAACAACCTTTGAACTGCCTATCTCAACCTCACCGGGTCTAAAAACTGCTTTTACCACTTGTCCATCCTTACGCCGCCAGCATACACCATCCGCCTTCAAAATGAAAGGAGGGCTCCCTTGCCATTCAATTCAAACTCTGCTAGGCTTTCCTCCATGCGGAAATGGTTCCGTAAATTTCC
Organism: Spirochaetaceae bacterium; assembly: GCA_031290405.1. Classification (GTDB taxonomy): domain Bacteria; phylum Spirochaetota; class Spirochaetia; order Treponematales; family Breznakiellaceae; genus JAITXS01. Next base: position 7,239 of record JAITNO010000058.1, on the reverse strand, counting down.
GGCGCGGGCGGTAATGTTCGACGCTGAGACGTATTGAAGGGAGTTCCGCTTTGCGGAACAACACAAGGAGGCTGCTTTGGCAGTAGTTACTATGAAAAACCTGCTTGAATCGGGGGTTCACTTCGGGCATCAGGTAAAACGTTGGGATCCGCGGATGAAGAAATACATCTTCGCCGAAAGAAACGGCATCCACATCATCGATTTGCAGAAGACGATTGAGGCGAGCAAGAAGGCTTACGGGGCTGTCCGTGAGGCGGTGGCGCGGCAGAAGTCGGTTCTTTTTGTCGGCACGAAAAAGCAGGCGCAGCAGGCGATTCAAAAAGAAGCCGAACGTTGTGGGCAGTATTACGTGAATCAGCGCTGGCTGGGCGGAATGCTCACGAACTTTTCCACTATTAAGAAGTCTCTGCTCCGGCTCAAGAAGCTGGAAAAGATGGAAATCGACGGCAGTTACGAGAAGTTCACGAAGAAGGAAGTTGCCGAGCTTAAAAAGGAATGCGCGAAGTTGCAGAAAAACCTGGGCGGCATCAAAGAGATGAAGGAACTTCCCGGCGCGCTTTTTATTGTTGATACGCGGAAGGAGGCGCTGGCCGTCGCGGAGGCGCAGCGGATTGGCATCCCCATCATCGCCATCGTCGACACAAACTGCAATCCCGAAGGCATCGACTTCCCGATACCCGGCAACGACGACGCAATCCGCGCCATCACGCTCTTTACGCAGATTATCGCCAACGCGGTCGTCGACGAGGACAACGAGGTTGGCTTGCGGATTATCGAGGCGAGCGAGGATGAGGAGCTGAACGCCCTGGCCGATGTTGCGGCGATAGAAGAGGACAAGGAGATCGATGTCTCCCGTTATGGCGTGGACGGCGCTCCCGCAGGGGAGGCTCCCGCAGGGGAGGATCCTGCGATTGAGGCTGCGGCGGAGGCTCCGCCCGTTGACGGCGGCGCTGAGGTTGGTGTGGAAGGATAGGGGGAAAAGATGGCAATAAGTGCAGCAGATGTAAAGGCTCTCCGCGAGAAGACCGGGGCGGGGCCGATGGAATGTAAGAACGCTCTTGTCGAGTCCGGCGGCGACGCGGCGGCGGCGGAGAAGCTTTTGAAGGAAAAGGGGCTTGCGGCGGCGGCAAAACGCACCGGCCGCGCGACGAACGAGGGGCGGATTACGATTAAACAGGGGGACGGCAAAGTCGTCCTTGTCGAGACGACGACGGAGACGGACTTTGTGGCCCGCAATCCTGAGTTCATTGCGCTGGGCGACGCCATCGCCGGCATTGCGCTGGAAAAGGGGCACGAGGAGCCGAACGACGAGTTGCACGCTCTGGTGAAGGACTTGGCGACGAAGATCCGCGAGAACATGGCTCTGCGGCGCGTCAAGTTGGTAAAGACGGGGGCGAATCAGTATGCGGACAGCTACATTCACGGCGACGGCGCGATAGGCGTGGTCGTCGTGGCCTCGTCCGACAAGCCGGAGGTGTTCTTGAAGGGGGAGCTCAAGGGGTTTATCCACGACATTGCCCTGCATATCGCGGCGTTCAGCCCTGAGGCTCTTGCCAAAGAGGACGTCCGGGCGGAGTTTATCGCGGAGCAGGAGGGGATTTTCCGCAAACAGATGGAGATGGACGAAAAGCTTGCCGGCAAGCCTGCGAGTGTGCTGGACGGGATTCTCGGCGGCAAGGTGAAGAAGTGGCTTGCCGAGATTTGCCTGCTCGACCAGAAGTTCGTGAAAAACGACAAGCTTACGGTGGCGGCGGCGCTTGCCGAAGCGGGCAAGGCGGCGGGGGCCGGCGTGAAGCTCGATGGGTTTGTTTGCTTTAGGGTGGGCGGTTGACGTATGGACAACGAAGTGGCAAAGGCATCCGAAGAGCGGATGAAGAAGAGCGTGGCCAGCCTAAAGGAAGGCTTTACGAGCCTTCGCACGGGGCGGGCTCACGCGGGCATTTTCGACAGGCTGCGGGTGAACGCGTACGGCGCGCCGCTGCCGATGAATCAGGTGGCGAATGTTTCGGCGCCTGAGGCGCGGCTTATCGTCATTCAGCCGTGGGACAGGGCGCTTATCGGCGAAATCGAGAAGGCGATTCGGAGTTCGGAGCTTTCGCTGAATCCGTCGAACGACGGCAAGGTTATCCGCATCTCGATTCCTCCGCTTACCGGCGAGCGGCGCAAGGAGCTGGTAAAGCAGGCGCGGGCTTCCGCGGAGCAGAGCAAGGTCGCCGTCAGGAACATTCGCCGCGACGGCAACGAAGAGCTGAAGAAGCTCCTCAAAGACGGCAAAATTACCGAAGACGACGAGAGCAAGGGCTCCGCCTGCCTCCAGAAGTTGACCGATGGTTTCTGCGACCAGGTTCAAAGGGTCCTGGACGAGAAAGAAAAGGAGATTATGGCCGTCTGATTAGCTGTGAGCGTCGACGCTCACGCCGTGAACGTCGACGTAGACGCCGCGAGCGTCGACGTAGACGCCGCGAGCGTCGACGTAGACGCCGCGAGCGTCGACGCTAACGCCAGGAACGTCGACGCTAACGCCGCGAGCGTCGACGCTCACGCCAGGAACGTCGACGTAGACGCCAGGAACGTCGACGTAGACGCCGCGAACGTCGACGTAGACGCCGCGAACGTCGACGTAGACGCTGTGAAGGTGAAGGAGGCTGCTGGGCTTGTGGTGGGGCGTACCCCCCTCCTCTAGGGTAAAAAGAAGCCTTGCCGAGGGGAGGCAACTCCTCGGACGCAAGGCGTATTTCGCAGGCTTAGCGCCGGAGGCCACTATAAAAAAATGGAAGGTTCTATTGACATTAAAAGGCTGCCCGTCCACATGGGCATTATTCTTGACGGGAACGGCAGGTGGGCGCAGCGGCGGGGGCGGCCGCGGACGGACGGGCACCTTGAGGGGCTCAAGACGGCGCGGAAGATTGTCGAGGCGGCCTCCAGGCTGGGGCTGCGCTACCTGACGCTCTATGTGTTTTCGACGGAGAACTGGAAGCGAGCGGAATCGGAGGTGAGTTTTATCCTGGCTCTGGTTAAGCGCCACCTTGTCGCCGAGCTTGACCACTACCGCAAGGACCGTCTGCGCGTCCGCCACGCGGGGGACCTTGCGGGTTTGCCGGCGGATATTGCCTCGGAGATTGAGCGGGCCTGCGAGGAGACGAAGGGTTTTGACGGGATGCAGGTTGTGCTCGCGCTTAACTACGGCGGGCGCGATGAGATTGTCCGGGCGGTGCGGCGGCTGGGCGATGGGCTTGTGAGCGAGGCTGCGCTTGGCGCGTGCCTGGACAATCCCGACGTTCCCGACCCCGACCTTATTGTAAGGACGGCCGGTGAGTTTAGGACGAGCAACTTCCTGTTGTGGGAGGCGGCGTATGCGGAGTATTATATTTCGGATGCGCTGTGGCCGGATTGGACGGAGGATGATTTGAAAAAGGCGATTGCCGCTTACGGGGTGCGGGAGCGGCGCTTTGGAGCGGTTCATAATGAATGATAGAATGAAGAATGTGCTTGAACGGCTGCTGGTTTTTGCAATTGGACTGCCGGCGCTTCTTGCGGTGATTTTTTTTCTTCCATACAGGAGCCACCTTGTGCTTAATGTGGTGGTTGTCGTCTTCTGCGCGCTGGGCGCTCTGGAGTTTTCGAGGATGCTCAAGAGGAAGGGGCTGGGCGCCGGCGCCGGCGAGGCGCTTGTCTTGGGCGGGCTTCCGCCTGCCGCCATGACGCTCTGCGTGAGTTTTGGCTGGTCGCCTTTCTTTGTTGCCGCCGCGGCGCTGGTCTGCGCCGCCTTCTGTTTGATCCGGTGCGCCTTTACGCCGGCGCGGGAGTTTGACGGGGCCGCCGCGCGGCTTGCCGCCGGCTTTTCGCTGACGCTTTATCCGGGTTTGCTCTTAGGCTGCATCATCCTGTTGGGGGCCCTTTCGCCTTCGCCGTCGTCGCAGGCCATCCTCCTGACGACCTGCCTCTGCATGGCCCTTGTCAACGACGGGGCGGCCTGGTTTTTTGGCATACTGTTCGGCGCCGGCAACAAGGGCGTCGTCGCGGTAAGCCCCAACAAGAGCGTCGCCGGTTTTGCCGGCGGGATGATCGCATCGCTTGTTGTGGGGGTGGCCGCTTCGCTGTGGGCGCCGGGCGTGTTCAAGGCGGCGCGGTTTCCCCCGGCAGTCTCGGGCGCGATTCTAGGCTTGGGCGTCGGGATCGCGTCCATCGCGGGCGACCTTGCCGAATCGGCTGTCAAGCGCAGCTCAGGCGTTAAGGATTCCGGCGCCCTGGTGCCCGGTCGCGGGGGCGTCCTCGACTCGGTCGACTCCCTTTCCCTTGCCGCGCCGGTCTTCTTTATCCTCTACAACGCGCTCTTTAACATAAAGTAAAGGAAAACAACAGTGAAAGACGATGCTTCGCGCGCCCTCTTCGCCCAGTCGCAAAAACTTATTCCCGGCGGGGTGAACAGCCCTGTGCGGGCCTTCCGCTCGGTGAAGCGCCCTCCCGTGTTTATACAATCCGCCGACGGCGCGTATATGACCGACGTCGACGGCAATCGCTACATCGATTACGTCTGCTCCTGGGGGCCGGCGATCCTGGGGCACAACCATCCGGTCGTGCGGGAAGCGGTCTGCGCGGCGGCGGCCTTGTCTTTGAGCTTTGGGGCGGCGACGGAAGCGGAGCTAACGATGGCGCAGCTTATGACCGGCCTCGTCCCCGCGCTCGAGATGGTCCGCATGGTCAATTCCGGCACGGAGGCGACGATGAGCGCGCTGCGCGTGGCGCGCGGCTGGACCGGCCGCGACAAGATCGTTAAATTCGCCGGTTGCTACCACGGGCACAGCGACGCGCTGCTCGTAAAGGGCGGCTCCGGCCAGCTGAGCGACGCGAGGCCTGACAGCGCCGGGGTAAGCGCCGCCTGCGCCGCCGACACGCTCGTCGCCGCATACAACGACGTGGACGGCGTTTCCCGCCTCTTCCAGCGGCACAAGGGGAAGATCGCCGCCGTCATCGTGGAGCCAGTGGCGGCAAACATGGGCGTCGTCCTCCCCGCCGGGGGCTTCCTTAACGGGCTAAGAGAAATATGCACGGCGGAGGGCGCCCTCCTCGTCTTTGACGAGGTGATTACGGGCTTCCGCCTTGGCTTAGGCGGGGCGCAGGGCTTGTTCGGCGTGGCCCCCGACGTGAGCTGCTTCGGCAAGATCATAGGCGGCGGCCTTCCCGTCGGGGCCTACGGCGGCAGGCAAGAGATCATGGAGATGGTCTCTCCGTCCGGGCCCGTCTACCAGGCGGGCACCCTTTCCGGCAACCCCGTGGCGATGGCTGCCGGCATCGCTCAGCTTGGCTTTCTCCGCGATCACCCCGAAGTCTACTCTCAGCTTGAGCAAAGCGCCAGCGCACTCTTCGACGGCCTTGCTGACATCGCCTGCCGCAACGGCGTCCCCTTCGTCGTCAACAAGATCGGCTCGATAGGCTCCCTCTTCTGGACCGCCGAAAAAGTCTTCGACGTGGACTCCGCGATGAAGGCCGACGCCGCCCGCTACGCCGACTACTTCAACTTCATGCTCGAAAACGGCGTCTATCAGGCCCCAGCCCCGTTCGAGGCCATGTTCCTCTCGGCCGCTCACACGCACGTCGAAATCGACAAGACCCTCGAAGCCGCCGAGCGGTTCTTTCAGTCACGCTCGGCGGCCCACTCCTAAACGATGAACGTCCTTATCAGCTCCGGCGGCACCAGAGAACGCATCGACGCGGTAAGAAGCATCACCAACGCCTCCACAGGCGCGCTCGGAAGCCTCCTCGCCGACGCCTTTGCCGCCTATGGCGGCGTGGAGCGCATCTTCTACATCGCCGGCCCGCGCGCCCTCTTGCCCCAGACGGCAAAGGCAGAGGTCATCCCCATCGCGGACGCGTTGGATCTGGAGCAGGCCGTAAGGAAGACGCTTGCCGGGAACACCGTCGACGCCGCCGCTCATTGCATGGCGGTAAGCGACTTCCGCGTGTCAAAGGTTACCACCGTCAGACGCGCCGCAGAGGCGGGGGGAGTGGAAGAGGCCGCGTCCCTTGACCGGAAGACAAAGATCCCTTCGGGCCTGGACGACGACAAACTCATCCTCGTTCTAGAAGAAAACCCCAAGATCATCCCCCTTTTCAAACACCTCTCGCCGCACACGCTGCTCGTTGGGTTCAAGTTGCTCGACGGCGTACCCCACAAGACGCTCATCGAGGCGGCTTACGCCTTGCTCAAGCAAAACCGCTGCACATTCGTCTTAGCCAACGACGCACAGAACATCCGAGGCGACGCACACACAGGCTACCTCGTCGACGCCGGCAAGAACATCGAGCGCTGGGACACAAAGGCCGAAATAGCCGTCGGCATAGCCGCGCAGGTGATGAACACCCTGCGCGCAAAATCATAGGAACACGGAGGACATCAGATGAAACGCATCATACTAGGCATCACCGGCAGCATCGCCGCATACAAAGCCGCCGAAATCGCGCGCGCGCTCACCAAAGCAGGCCACAGAGTCGACGTCATCATGACCGCCTCAGCCGCACGCTTCATCAGTCCGCTTACCCTGCAGACCCTTGCCGGGCACAAGGTGCACAGCACGCTCTTCGACGAGATCGCCGTCGAAGACGTCAGGCACATCTCGCTGGCAAAAGCCGCCGACCTCTGCCTCGTCGCGCCGGCCACGGCGAACATCATCGCCAAACTTGCCTGCGGCATAGCCGACGACTTCCTCACCACAACCCTTTTAGCCGCGCACGGCAAACCCATCGTCGTCTGTCCAGCCATGAACACCGCAATGCTCGCCCATCCTGCCACACAGCGCAACATCCAAACCCTCAAGTCCTGGGGATACGCCATAGTCGAGCCCCGAACAGGCGACCTCGCCTGCGGAGAGGTCGGCACAGGAGCCCTTGCCGACACAACGCGCATCATCAAAACCATAGAGGAACACCTATGCTAAACAACTACATCGTACAGGGAGGCAATCCCATCTCCGGCGTCATACAAGCCAGCGGAAATAAAAACGCGGCCCTCCCGTGCATCGCCGCAGCCCTCCTCACCAGCGAAGACGTCACCCTGCGGAACATACCCGACATCGAAGACACGCGCGTCATGCTCGACATCTTCCGCGCCCTCGGCGGCACAGCGGAAACAAACGGCGGAAGCCTTCACCTCAAAGCCGCAAGCATTGCCGGCGTCGCCATCCCCGAAGCCGCAGCCGAAAAAATCCGCGCCTCCATCCTCTTCGCCGGCCCACTCCTCGC
>JAITNO010000048.1 GCA_031290405.1 Spirochaetaceae bacterium | reverse complement strand
TCGCAGGAGCGCATGGCGAGGATGGTTTTGTGGAGGAGGGCGTCCAGGTCCCAGCCGAGCATCGCGGCGCCTTGTTCGATGACGGCGCGGGAGCAGCCGGCGGCGAAGGCGGGCGTCTTATACTTTTTCTTGAGGGATTTTAACTCCATGTCCTGCACGCTTTTTGAGGGGCGCATGAGGGCGGCGGCCCAGACAAGGCCGGTGAGCTCGTCGCACGCAAAGAGGACTTTTTCCATGTGGTGTTCGGGTTTTGCGTCGCAGGCGGTGAGCCCGTAGCCGTGGCTGCACACGGCGTGTATCAGCTGCTCTCCCGCGCCGCCTTCGCGCAGGAGTTCGGGGGCTTTGAGGCAATGCTCGTCGGGGTATGCCTCGAAGTCAATGTCGTGGAGCAGTCCGACGGCGCCCCAGAACTCTTTGTCTTCGCCGTGCCCGAGTTCTTCGGCAAACCAACGCATGACGCCTTCGACGGTAAGCGCGTGTTGCAGGTGGAAGTGGTCTGTGTTGTACTTTCTTAGGAGCTCCCACGCCGCCTGGCGGGTAAGCTTGTTCTCTGTTGTTGCCATGATCTTCTCCTTGTGTCTATCCTTCTATGCACTTCTTTAATACCATGAACAGGATGGTAGCGCCGAATATGCTCACGAGCGCGTTCCGCTTCGCAAAGATGTAGAGCAGCGCGCATACGGCGCTTGCCACGACAACCGGCAGTATCGCAAAGAAAAACTCATGCGACAAGCGCTGCGTTGCAAAGGCTTCTTTTATGGGCGTGGCGATTTCGCGGACGGCGAGGACGGTCATTGCGACGGGGGGCGCGGTCTTTTCGATGAACGATAAGAATTGTTGTTTCAACGGCGACGAGGCGGCGCCCTTCTTTCCGGCGAAAAAAAGAAAGGGGAACAGTCTGCAAAAGAAGATGACTGCCGCCATGACGATGGTGTACAGCAACGCGCCTGACGTATCTAACACGAGGGCCCCTTTGCGCGCGCATTGTTAAAGTGAGCGATGAAGTGAACGGCGGCAAGGCTGACGGCCAGCGCGCCGAGCAGCGAAACGGCGCTGGGCAGCAGGAGCACGGCGGCAACGGTAAGTGCCGCCGAAGCGACGAACGGCGCGGCTTTTTTAAGGCGGGTAATCTGTTCAATCAAAAGCACGATGAAGAGGGCGGTAAGGGCAAAATCAATGCCGTCCAGGCCGAGCGGGATGATCGATCCGGCCAGCGCGCCCAAGGTGCAGCCGGCGACCCAATAACACTGGTCGAGCAGGCTGACGTAAAACATAAACGCGTTGCGTTCGTCGAGGGTTTCGTTCTTCTGCACATCGGGGAGGGACGAGAGGAGCGCGAATGTTTCGTCGCTCAACGCGAAGATTAGGTAGGGTTTGTACTTCCCCGCTGCGGCATACTTCTTCAACATCGTGATGCCGTAGGCCATGTGGCGCGCGTTGAGCACAAACTGAATGAGCATGGCGTCGGCAATTCCGGCGCCTGCGGCGAAAATGCTTACCGCATAGATCTGCCCTGCGCCGGCATACATCACGACGCTCATGATCAACGCAAGCCACCAGGGGTAATTCCGGCTTAACATGAGTCCGAAGGCCGCCCCCAGCGCGATGTAGCCGAGCAGCACGGGAATCGAATGCCGAAACGCGCGCGCAAACACATTATTCTTCACGGGCTTTGCCGCCTGCAATGCTTGCAATCAAATCAATAAAGTACTCAATCGAAAGCGCCTCCGAATCCGGGTGGACGCCGTGAAGCAGGGCGAGCGCCTCTGAATAGTTCTCCAGAAAATAAACTTTGAACGCCTTATGCCCGCGCTCGTAGTGCGTTACCAACGGGAGAAGCTCCGATTCTTCCACGCTGACGCGGTTGTCTTTATCGGCTTTTAGTTTTATGCGCATCATGCCGCCCAAGAGACGCGCTCTCTTGTCCTGCGCCGAAAGGAAATTGCCCAAAGAAAAAAAAACGAGCATCGAGCCGCCGTCCGCCTTCGCCAGAGTGCGGACGGGCTGCAACACATGGGGGTGATGCCCAATCACCAGGTCAACGTTGTGGGCGGCAAGAAACGCTGCAAGCTCCTCCTGCTTCTTGCTCGGCGTGTGCTCGTATTCATTGCCCCAGTGCATTGACACAACGAGGAAGTCGCAACGCGGGCGCAGGGCGTCTATCTCTTTTGCCATAACATCGGCGTCGATTAACGAAACAAGATAGGGCTTCCCCTTAGGCAGCGGTATTTCGTTCAATCCGTATGTGTATGCAAGAAAGCCAATCCTGATGCCGTTCACGTCGACGATGTTGTTTTGAGCGTCGCGCGCCTCCTGCGATTCATGCAAGCCAAGCATCGTAACACGCGGTTGCGTCTTCCAGTAATCGATTACGGCGCGAACCGCCCCTTCACCCTTGTCCATCGTGTGGTTGGTCGCGTGGTTTACCACGTCAAAGCCGACGTTGACAAGCGCCTGCCCAATCTCGCGCGGCCCGTTAAACTCAGGATAGCCCGAATACCCAAAAGCTTCCCCCGCGATCAAGGTCTCTTGGTTGATGAAGGCGATGTCGGCGCGTACGACGGCGCCGCGCACTTCGCTATAGTAGCCTTCAAAGTCATACGAGCCCGACTCTTCGTCCCAAGCGCAATCTATCAGCTGTATGTGCATCAAATTATCGCCCGCGGCAATCATCGTAACATAGACGTCGCCGCTGGCGGGACCAGGCTTGGGGACGCTCGCGCAACCAAGGAAGGCAAGGAAGACACACCACGCCAGATAAGGCATTCTGATGCGCGAAAGAAAATTCATATCTGATAATCCCACTCGGTGTCGATGCGGCGCTCTTCAAACTCTTTTATGTAAGGCAGGCTCTTGCAGCCCTTGCGGTGGATGACGATGCCCCTTCCCCGCGACACGAAGCCGACTATGTCGCTGCCCAACACAGGATTGCAGCATTTCGCAAAACGGACGAGCAGGTTTCGTTGGTCTTCGACGCGGACGTGCACCGGTTCCGCCGCGCTCTGCGTCGCCCGCGCAGGCTGCGTTTCGTCGTGCTTCGCTTCGTGCGTTCTAAGCGCCGCCGCCTCGGCCGCCGCCCGCTTCTTTTTTTCCAGCAGATTCCGTTCGGCAATGAGCGCCTCGTCGTTTGCCGCAAGCCACTGGCGGATTTTATTGCGCGCCTTCGCCGTCTTGACGACGTTAAGCCAGTTCTGGTGAGGGTGCGCCGCCTGCGAAGTGGCGATCTCGATTACCTGCGTGTTCTGCAAGGGAAGGCTTAACGAAATGATTCTGCCGTCGGCTTTTGCAAGCGAACAATGGTCGCCAATCGCCGAATGAATGCTGTAGGCAAAGTCCAGTGCCGTCGCGCCTGAGGGAAGCTCGACAACCTTGCCCTGAGGCGTAAACACAAAGATGGAATCCCTCAGTATCTCCTTCTTCAGCTCAACAAGGAATGAATCGCCCTCTTCATGCTGAAGGCAAGGCTGAAAGCGCCCGTGGCGGTCGGACAAAAAGGTTTTTAGTTTGTTTACCACCGGCAGATAATCAGCGTGAACAAGCTCCGACGTCGTTCCCTTTTTATACAACCAATGGCTTGCTATGCCGTGTTCGGCGACATTGTGCATATCGAACGTCCTGATTTGGATCTCTATATGATTCGCGGAGCCGCCGCAGTCGAGCCCGGTCATCACCGTAGTGTGCAGGCTCTGATACCCATTCGCCTTAGGCATCGCAATGTAATCCTTAAACCTCCCGTGGAGCGGCTTCCACAGCGAATGGAGAATGCCCAGCATGGTATAGCAGGCTTCCATCGTATCGCAAAAAATGCGGATGCCGAACAAGTCGTACATATCTTGCGCGTTTTTATTTCGCTTACGCATCTTTTGATAGATCGAATAGAAATGCTTCGCCCTGCTGTTCACTTCGATTTTCAATCCCGCCTTGTGCGCTTCCTGTGTAAGGATGACTTGAATCGTATCCAAAAAGTTCTGCCGTTCAGTTTTCTTTAACGCGACAATCTCTTTAACCTGGTTGAACGCTTCGCGGTTCAAGTACTTTAACGAAAGGTCTTCGATGTCGGCCTTTAACCAGGACACCCCGAAACGGTCGGCAAGCGGCGCGTAGATGTCAAGACATTCCTGCGCCGTCCTCTTTTGCTCCTCTTCAGGCTTGCCCTTGAGCGTCCGCAGCGTTTGCAATCTGTCGGCAAGCCGGAGGAACAGCACCCTAACGTCGTGTATCATCGCGAAGAGCATCTTGCGGATGTTCTCCGCCTCAAGGTTTGTTTTGCCCTTTGCCGAAATCCCCTCAACCCTTCGCGCCTCCGCCATCAGCGCGGCGACGGAGGCGCCATAGCCGTCGGCAATGCGCTTTTCGTCAAATTCATCGAACGCCTCTTTGTCTTTTAAGCCATAGTGGAGCAGCGCGGCGACAACGCAATCCGCGTCAAGACCAAGCTCAAGGGCAATGCCGGCGACGCCTGCGGCATACTCGTCAGGCGCCGCCTCGCGGAAAACTTTTTCCAGCCGCGTCCGCTCTTCAACGGGAAAAGATTGTAGGTGAGTTAGCAACAATTCGGCAGTCATCAACGTCATTGTAGCGCAGGGGAGCGCGTCAATCAAGCCGCTCGGCGGCGCAACCCGCCTAAGACGGATCCCACAAACCCGCTCACGCCCGCGGAAGGCCTTTCCTCAAGCGCGAGCGGCCCTTCCTCAAGCGCGAGCGGCCCTTCCTCAACTGCGAGCGGCCTTTCCTCAACCGCGAGCGGCCCTTTTGGGGGCCCGAATGACTTATTCGGGGGCCCGAATGAATCGTTCGGGGGCCCGAATGAATCGTTCGGGGGCCCGAATGACTTGTTCGGGGGCCCGAATGACTTGTTCGGGGGCCAGAATGACTTGTTCGGGGGCCAGAATGACTTGTTCGGGAGCCAGAATGATTTGTTCGGGGGCCCGAATGATTTGTTCGGGGGCCCGAATAACTTGTTCGGGTGCCAGAATAACTTGTTCGGGTGCCAGAATGGCTTGTCCGCGGTCGCGGATGGCTTGTCCGCGGCCCGGTATGGGTGGGTCTGGGAGGCCCGTGGCCTCCCAGCGGGGGCAAGCGGGGGCTGGCCCCCGCTGGGGGGGCGTTGCGGGGGGGGGTAAATCCCCCCCCCGCCGGGGGGGTAGCGCGCCACGAATTGCGCGCGTTGGGGGGGGCTCCCCCCGGCACCCCCCTTCCGCGTTTCTAAAAAAAAGCGGAAATCTGGGGG
>JAITNO010000038.1 GCA_031290405.1 Spirochaetaceae bacterium | reverse complement strand
GCAAAAGCGAACGACGGATCCGTCCTGGCGACAAGCTCCTTCGTCTTTTCCGAGCGCATACAGAGCATCGTGTCCGCCCCCAGCGGCTCCACAACGACAACCTCAAGCGGCATAGTGTTTTCGCCCTCAGGCGTTTGCCGAAAGTGAAGATCCTCGCAGCGGATGCCCAGGTAGACCTCCTCCCCGACATAGTTCCGCAAAAACTCCACGTGGGCCGCCGCCGGCCTAAGCCTAAACGTACCCTCGTCAAGCGCCATGTCGCCCGCCTCTTCAACAACCCTCACCGTAAGGAAGTTCATCGGCGGCGAACCGAGGAACCCCGCGACGAACTTGTTCGCCGGATTGTTGTACAGATAGAGCGGCTCCCCAATCTGCTGAACCTTGCCCACGTTGAACACCACAATCCTGTCCGCCATCGTCATCGCCTCAACCTGGTCGTGCGTAACATAGATCATCGTCGCGTTCAAACGCCGGTGCAGCGCCGATATTTCCGCGCGCATCGTTACACGAAGCTTCGCGTCAAGGTTGGACAAAGGCTCATCGAAGAGGAACACCTTAGGCTTGCGGACAATCGCGCGCCCCACCGCCACACGCTGCCGCTGCCCGCCGGAAAGCGCCTTAGGCTTGCGCTCAAGAAACTTTTCAATGTCAAGAATCTTTGCCGCCTCCATCACGCGCCTCTTAATCTCAGCCTTGGGGATCCTCTTAATCTTGAGCGCAAAAGCCATGTTGTCATAGACCGTCATGTGGGGATACAGCGCGTAATTTTGGAAGACCATCGCAATGTTGCGATCCTTCGGCGGCACATAATTCATCAAGTCGCTGTCGATAATCAGCTCACCCTCGGTAATCTCCTCAAGACCCGCAATCATCCGCAGCGTCGTGGACTTCCCGCAGCCCGAAGGCCCCACAAAGACGACAAACTCCTTGTCCTCAACCGTGATGTTCGCCTTATCCATAGCGCGGACCGTTCCATCGTAGATTTTAGTAATATCTCGAAGCTCCACTTTTGCCATTCACATCTCCTGCCTGCCGGCGCGCACCCACAACCACAGCCATGATACCAAAAACCCCCACGCAAGGGAAGGCGCTTGAGCGCGCTCTTTGCTCTCCCCCCTCCCCTCCCCTCCAAAACAAAGCCGAAAGCTGGGGAGCGCCGCTCGCAAGTATAAAGCCTATCGCTGGGGGCTTAGCCCCGTAGGGCGCTAAACGCGCCTGTGGCGCCCGAAAGCTGGGGAACGCAGAGTTCAACCTTAAAGCGTATCGCTGGGGGCATAGCCCCGTAGGGCACTAAACGCGCCTGTGGCGCCTGAAAGCTGGGGAGGGCGGCTTGCGGACGTAAAGCGTAGTGCTGGGGGCGTGGCCCCGTAGGGCGTTAAACGCGCCTGTGGCGCCCTGTGGCGCCCTCATGCTCCTTCTTGAGGGCTGCTTTTATCTGTGTTGCGTCGTCTTTATGTTGGTGCACGATGCGGGACACGGCGTCGTAGCCGAGTGTGGGTGTGTAGGTGGCGGCGAAGGCGTAGGATGCGTCGAGGTGCGCTTTGCATTGGGCTTCGTTTGCGTGGAGGGTGTCGACGCATTTTGTTCTGAAGATGCGGCAGGCGTTTTTGAGGAGGGTGAGGCTTTCGAGGATGGCGTCGGCGATGAGGGGGAGGAAGGCGTTGAGCTCGAACTCGCCGCGGGTGGCGGCGATGGTGATGCTGTAGTCGTTGGCTTGCGCTTTTATGGCGCATTGGATGACCATTTCGGGGATGACGGGGTTGACTTTGCCGGGCATGACGGTGCTGCCTTCCTGCATGGGGGCGAGGCGGATTTCCATGAGGCCGCCGTGCGGGCCTGAGTTCATGAGGCGCAGGTCGCCTGCTATTTTGGTGAGGTTGACGCTGAGGGCTTTTAAGAGGCCGGAGGCTTCGACGAAGACGTCGTTGTTCTGGGTTATGTCCATGGGGTATTCGGCGGCGGCGAGTCCGATGCCGGTGAGTTCCCTCAGCTTTTCTATGACGAGGTGGCTGTAGTGGTGTTTGAGGCGGTGGGTTTCTTTGTCGGCGCTTTGGTGGAGGCCGACGGCGGCGCCGCCGATGTTGACTTGCCGCAGGCGTTCTTCGACTTTGTAGAGTCTCCAGCGGTCCCGCGCTATGGCTTGGGCGTAGGCGCCGAATTCGCTGCCGAGTGTGACGGGGATGGCGTCCATGAGTTCCGTTCGTCCGAGTTTTTTGATGTGGTCGAATTGGTTTTCTTTCTTTTGGAGGGATTCCTGGAGGGCGGCGCATTCGGCGCTGAGTTCCCGCAGCAGGAGGATGGCGGCGATGCGGAGCGCGGTGGGGTAGGCGTCGTTGGTTGATTGATAGCGGTTTACGTGGTCCAGCGGGTGGATGATGTCGTAGCGTCCGGCGTCCTGTCCGAGTATGCGGAGGGCGGCGTTGGCGAGGACTTCGTTGACGTTCATGTTTGTGGAGGTGCCGGCGCCGCCTTGCAGGGCGTCGACGGGGAACATATCCTCGCTGCTGTCTTGCAGGAGGCGGTCGCACGCCTGGTCGATGGCGGTGTATGCGTCGCGCTGGGCGGGGTTGTCCTTTTCCATTTCGGCGAAGCTTTGCGCGGCGGCTTTCTTGACGAGTATCATGGCGCGCAAGAGTTGTGGGTTTGTCTTCTTGTAGTCGAGCGCGAAGTTGTCCTTTGCTCTGGCGGTCTGCGCCCCGTAGAGGCAGTCGTCGGGCAGGGCGACGGGGCCTAAGAAATCTGTTTCTGTTCTCATGTGGTTCCTCCTAATAAAAAGCTGCCTTGTTCGTTCCCCGCTTTCTTATCAAACGGAAGGCTAAAAGCGTCATTGACGCTCAAACGCGGTTCTTAACAAGACCTTCGTGTATTCCTCTTGCGGATTGTTGAAGATATGGGCGGCGGGGCCGGCTTCGACGACTTTGCCTTCTTTCATAATCAACAGTTCGTGGCTGAGGGCCTTGACGACGCGTAGGTCGTGGCTGATGAAAATATACGAAAGCGCGCGCCGCTCCTGCAAATCGCGCAAAAGATTGACGATCTGAAACTGCGTCGTCCTGTCCAAAGACGACGTGGGCTCGTCTATGACGAGGATGTCGGGCGCCAACACGAGGCTGCGGGCGATGGCGACGCGTTGCCGCTGCCCGCCGGAGAGTTCGTTCGGGTAGCGGTCGAGGAACTCGTCGTCTTCCAGGCCAACCTCGCGGAGGGCGGCGGCGATTTTTTCTTCCCGCTCCTCCCGCTCTTCGCCCGCCTTGTGTATCAAGAGGCCTTCGCCGACGATGCGGCGCACCGTCATGCGGGGCGAGAGCGAGCCGTAGGGGTCCTGGAAGATGATCTGCATCGCGCGGCGCTGCGGGCGGAGGGCGTTTTCCTTCAAGCCCTGGATTTCCCTGCCGCCTATCTCGATGCTCCCCTGCGACGGGATGAGCCGGAGCAATGCCTTGCCCAGTGTCGTCTTCCCACTGCCGCTCTCGCCTACCACGCCGAGCGTTGCGCCCCGCCGCAACACAAAGCTTACGTCGTCGACGGCCTTTATCCAGCCTGACGTCCTTCGCAAGAAGCCTTTTTTTACGGGGAAATGCACCTTGAGGTTTGTGACGCGGACGGCGACGGGCTCCTGCAAGGGGGCTGCGGGGCTGCGGGCGTCGTCATGCGCGGCGAGCAAGAGTTGGGTATAGGCTTCTTTCGGGTTTGAGAAGAGCTCTTCCGTGCGGCCCGTCTCGACGATGTTCCCGTTCCGCATGACGGCGGTTCTGTCGGCAAAGCGGCGGGCCAGGTTCAAGTCGTGGGTAATAAACAGCACCGACAGGCCTGAATCCTGTTGCAGGTCTTTCAAGAGCCGCAGTATCTGCGCCTGTATCGTTACGTCGAGCGCGGTCGTCGGCTCGTCGGCGATGAGCAGTTTCGGCTTGTTGACGAGGGCGAGGGCTATCATCACGCGCTGCCTCTCGCCGCCTGACAGCTCGTGGCTAAAGGCGCGCAAGCGGTTCTCGGCGTCGCGCAGGCCGACGCGCTTAAAGCTTTCTATGACGAGGGGGCGCGCGTCCCTTTTCGAGATGCCTTGGTGGAGGGCCAGCGACTCGGCAAGCTGGTCTTCTATGCACTGGAGGGGGTTGAGGCTCGTCATCGGCTCCTGAAAAATCATGCCGATGTCGCTGCCCCGCACTTTTTGCAATTCCCGTTCGTTCAAGCGCAGTATGTCGCGCCCTTCAAAGAGGATTTCGCTCTGCGGATAGCGTATCCACTCCTGGCTCTGCAAACGGAGGATGCTCTGCGCGGTAACGGTCTTCCCGCTGCCTGATTCGCCGACGAGCGCCAACACCTCGTTGGCGTCGATGTGCAAGTCAATGCCGTGCACCACTTCCTTCGCGCCCTCCCCCTTCCCAAAAACGGCATGGAAGTTCTTTAATTCAACAAGGTGAGGGGGGGAGTCCGAGACTCGCTTGACATTCCCCGACGTTTCCTTTACCATGCGACCAGAGTCCGCAATCGGGACGTTCGGGGCTTGCCCAGGCGTCAAGTGCCCTGCGGACTTGATTTTTTCCATATCCACCGCCTCCATAGTATACCGAGCATCACTCACTTGTTTCTCCTCCGGGGGTCGAAGGCGTCGCGTACGCCTTCGCCGATAAAGACGAGCAGGGCGAGGCTTGCCGCGAGGATGAGGAACACCGAGACGCCGAGCCAGGGGGCTTGCAGGTTCGCCTTCGCCTGCGAAAGTATCTCGCCGAGCGAAGGGGAGCCGATGGGCAGGCCGTAACCGAGGAAGTCAAGCGAGGTGAGGATGGTGATCGAGCCGGCAAGGATGAACGGGAACTGGCTGAACGCCGAGCTGAGCGCGTTCGGCAGTATGTGGACAAACATCACGCGGGAATGGCGCATGCCCATCGCGCGGGCGGCAAGGACGTATTCAAAATTCCGCGCGCGCAAAAACTCCGCGCGGACGAGCGGCACCAACGTCATCCAGCCAAAAAGAATGTTGATGCCGAGCAGCCACCAAAAGTTCGGCTCGACAATGGACGACAGGATTATCAGAATGAACAGCGTCGGCAGCCCCGACCATACCTCCATAAACCGTTGAAACACGATGTCGAACGCGCCGCCGTAATAGCCTTGCAGCGCGCCCAACGCGATGCCGATGATCGAACAGATAAACGTCAGCGCAAACCCAAACAACACCGAAATCCGAAAGCCGTAGAGCAAACGCGCCGCCACATCGCGCCCCCGGTCGTCAGTCCCCAGAATGTTCTCCGCGCTCGGCGGCGAGGGCGCGGGACTCGGCAGATCGTAACTGATGCTGTTGTAACTAAACTGAATCGGCGGCATGATCATCCAGCCGCCCTCCTCAATCTTTTCGACGACGTAGGGATCGCGGTAATCCGCGTCAATGTCAAACTCGCCACCGAACGCAAGCTCAGAATAATTCTTAAACACCGGGAAATAAAACCGATCGCCATAGCGGACGATGAGGGCCTTGTCGTTCGCCAGACACTCGGAAAACAACGAGAGAGCGAAGAACGCGCCGAACACGACCAGCGAGACAAAGCCCTTTTTGCTCCCCATGAAACGGGACAGGACGGAAGACTTTTTCACGCTCACGCGCCCCTCCCCTCGAAGTCGATGCGCGGGTCGATAACCGTATAGAGGAAATCGCGCAGCAAGCTGAGCAGCAAGCCCACCAACGTAAAGATGTAGAGCGTGGCGAAGATCACCGGATAGTCGCGCTGCATAACCGCCTCGTAGCCGAGCAGTCCCAGCCCGTTCAGCGAAAAAACAATTTCGATAAGGAAGTTGCCGGTAAAGAACATCGCGATAAGCGCCGCGGGAAAGCCGGCCACCACAATCAGCATGGCGTTGCGGAACACGTGCTTGATTAAAATCGCCTTCTCGCTCAAGCCCTTTGCGCGCGCCGTCAGCACATACTGTTTGTGAATCTCGTCCAGGTAGGAGTTTTTGGTCAGCATCGTCAGCCCCGCGAAGCCGCCCACCGTAATCGAGACCACCGGAAGGCAGATGTGCCAGAGGTAGTCGACGATCTTATGGGGCAACGTGAACGCGTCGAAGTCGGCGGAGAAGAGACCCCGCAACGGGAAGATCTTGAGGAAGCCGCCGCCGGAAAAGAGCACAATGAAGAGGACGGCGAGGAGGAAGGCCGGAATCGCGTGGGACAGCACAATCACCGTGCTCGTCCAGGCGTCAAAGCGGCTGCCGTTCTTCACCGCTTTTTTGATGCCCAGCGGAATCGACACCAGATAGACGATCAGCGTGCTCCAGAACCCCAGCGAAGCGGACACCGGAAGGCGTTCCTTGACGAGCGCAAGCACCGTGTTGCCGCGGAAGAGGCTTTCGCCGAAGTTAAAGGTAACATAGTTCTTGAGCATATCGAGGTAGCGCACGCCAATCGGCTTGTCAAACCCGAAGCGCCTTTCGATTTCGGCGACGACTTCGCCGTCCAGCCCCCGCGCACCGCGGTATTTCGACGTTTCCGGCCCCCCGGCCCCCCGCGCCGCGCCCGCCTGCGGCCCGCCCCCCGCAACGCGCGCCGTCGCCCCGTCCCCCAGCCCCTGCATATTGGCGATCATCTGGTCGACGGGCCCGCCGGGCGCAATCTGCACGATAAAGAAATTGATGGTGATGATAGCCCAGAGCGTCGGAATCAGCAGCAGCAATCGCCGCGCAAGGTAAGATGCCATTACGAAACCACCTTCAAACCAAAATACTTCTCGATTGGGTCAAAGTCTTTGTCATGGTGAAGCAACGCTAAATTATTGAGCAAAGCATACGCCGCTATAAGACAATCATTCGGTTTGCGGATGGTAACCCCTTTTGGCCGCAAGGTGCGGTAAATTTCCGCCGCCAATTCCGCCGCTTTGTATATGCCCATCCGGCCTCGCCGACACCTAAGCAGAAACGATTTATAGAACGTTGCCGCCTTGCCGCTTTTAGCGCCTTGCAATATTTCCTGGAATACCGGCGGACATATCCAAATAACATTGCCCTTCTCGATTAATTTGCCAAGAAACTCCTTTTCGGGCGATGCCGCGCGAGGGTTGAAGTAGTCAATCCATGCGGTACTGTCCGGCAGCACGTCGTCGCTTAAGTCATGCCTTAGGATCATAGCCCTCCCAGAAAGGGTTTTCGTCTCCAATTTCTTTCTTAACCCTGATCGCCGCCCGTAAAAATTCCGTGCCTTCGATATACCGCTTAAGCGCCATCTGAACCAAGTCCTTGTCGTCTGCAATGCCGCTCAATTTCTTCGCCTTAGTAACAAGGCCGTCGTTTAATTCGATTGTCGCCGTCATAGTTCGCCCTCCATCATGCCATAATGAAGACAGCGTAACGTAAAACAAGAGGAGGGGGAAGGCGCCCCCGGCCCAGCGCCGCAGGCTGCAAAAACCGCCCGTGGCGGCCCAAAGCTGGGGAGCGCCTCTCGCAAACTTAAAGCGTATTGCTCAGGGCGTAGCGCCGTAGGCCACTATAAAAGAACTTTATTTCGTTCTAAGAGGCGCCGATAATAAAACCTAACTATGATTCAATTGATTTTTCATGTCCGTTTCCAGTCTCAGTTCAGGCGTGTGCGCCCCGCGCTGTTCGATTCGCTTGAAAAAACCATAGAGCGGAGCATCGCCGTTTCGGGGGGCAGGATACGGCGCAGCTTCCATTCGATCGTCGCCGACTTCGACGCGGACGCAATCGGCTTCTGGATCGACATCCTCAGCGTCATCGAAAACATCCATGCCGTCGTCGAAAAAAAGAAACATGAATTCTTCGGCTGCCTCTGCGTGCTCTCCGAGGATATTGACGACGACCTCCTGCCGTTGCTTTTGCGGACGCTCCCCTCGAAGGCCGAGTCCAGCGGCATCTGGTGTTCCTCGCCCGCGCGCAAACGACTCGAGGGCTTCGTCGATTTTTCCGACTGCGGCGTGAGCGTTGAGTTTGAATCAAAATCCGGCAACTTCAGCGAAATCGAAAAAGTAAAAGGCGCGTCTGAGCGCGGCAGCGCACCCGCAGACGACCATTTCCCCGACACCGTGCCGATCGTCGTTCGTTTTGGGGTGGGCAATTCGCCGCTCTGCCCCTTCGTCGACGCCTACACGCCCGCCGTCCGCGTCCTCCTGGCCGCGCGGGGCGTCAAAACGAACGAAGAATTGGACGCCCTGCACGCGCAGCTGTCCAAAGAACGCCTGCGCTCCGAGGCAACCCCGTGGACGCACGAGCGCGGCAAACGATTCTTCCAGTTCCTGCTGGACGCCTACCGCGAAGCGTGCGCCGCGCAGGGGCAGACGCCGCGCATCGTCATCGAAAATCCCGACAAGGCCGACCCCACCGCCAGGGACGCCTTTATCGACGCCTGCAACGCCACCGCCGCGCGCGCCGGCGCCGTCGTCCAGATCCACGCCGCCTGCCCCCCCGAAGAACTCCCTGCGGAGTTTGAAAGCATCGCGTGCCCCCTGGCCTGCCGCCCCCAGGACCCCCTCCCCGCCTTTTCCGCGCAGGACGCCGACCCCAGCCTCTGCGAAGTGGCCTACGCCTGCCTCCTCTTTGGAGCCTATTTCCCGCCGGACAGCTTCCTCGACCTCCTGTGCGCCGAAGGAAAAAACAAAGACAACGCGCGGAAGACCATCGCCCTCCTCCTGGACAACAAGATCATACGTTCGATCGACTATCCAGCGCCCGCGCAGCCGGGCTTTCTCGAAGAGGCCGAAGAAAACCTCGGCAGGCGGACGCATTACATACGCGCCATGGTCAAGAACCGCCTCCTTGCGTGGGTCGGCGCAGGCAAAATCACCCCCTGTTACAACCTCCTCGAAGCGCTGCGGAGCCTCGGCGCCGTCGCCTCGGACGCCCTCATCCTCGAAGCCCTCAAGTCCGACCTTGCCAACCGCGCATTCAGGGACATAGAGGCCGCCATAGCCAACAAAAGCTTCAGCGCCGTCGTCGGGCCCGAGCGCGCGCCCGCCCTTAGATACTGTTGGACGGCCCTCAAGGCCCTCCTCTTCGGCAGTGAAGAGCACATCGTCGGCACATTCAAGCGCCTCGAAAAAGCCGATTCGCCCATACCCACATACAAGTCTCAGATCCTTACCATCGAGGCGATGTACCTGATGATGACCCGCGATGTAAACGGCGCCCTTAGCGCGATAAAGAGTTCGATGGCCATCATCCAAAAGACGCCCAGAAAGAAAGAAATCGCGCCGGTGTATCGCCTCTTCGCACTCGTCAACCTTGCAAAAAAAGAACTCACCGACGCCATCGAGTATCTTTCGTTCGCCGTCGAAGAAGCCGAAAGCGGCAAAAACCACGAAGAACTCGCCGTCTGCGCCTATTACGCCGCCGCCGCTCATTTCATATACGGCAACATCTCGAAGACCCAGCGCCTCATCGCACAGGCCCAGCGCCACGCCCACCTTTCGGGAAGACTCGACTGGGAACGCCGCGCCCAGTTCTTCCTCGCCCGCTGTCATTTTGAAATCGGCGGTTACAAAACGGCCTTCGCGCACTTTACCGCGCTGGCGCAGAGCCCCCCGCCAGCCCCCGCCCCCGCGTTCACCCAAACGGTGGACGCCTGGATATTCAGAACGCAGCTCTATCTTTCGGAAACCATGCCGGCGCTGCCAGCCCAACTCAACGCCGACGGCCTCATGTTCAAAGTCGAAAGCCACTACCTCTGTGGCCAGTACCAACAAGCCGTCGAACTGGCCGACCGCATCCTCCGTTCTCCGCCTGCCGGCGGCAAACTCCTCCTGGAACAACCGGACTGGGAAAGCGGCTTCGCCCAGTGCGAAATGCTCGTCTTCACCCCCGCCCAATTTTGGACCCGCGCCCTTAGCGCTTGGCGCGCCCTGTCCCTCTGCAAACTGCAAGACCCCCGCGCCCGCGCCGCCATGCAAGAAATCATGCAGGACGAACAACTCTGGGAGTACGACCCCGGCGCCCCATTCCTTTTCTTCGCCAACTACCTCGTATTGCATGAAGCAAAAGCCCCCGAAATCGACAAAAACACCGCCATCAGCATCGCCTTCAAACGCCTCCAAAGCCGCGCCGTCCGCATCAACGACATCGAAACCCGCCGCGCCTACCTCTCGAAGCAACATTGGAACGCCATCCTCTTCGACATCGCCAAAGAACACAACCTTATCAGCAAAGAAGCCAAAGCCCCCACCCGCGACACCCAACGCAGCGCCACGAGATAGAGGATGGGGGGTTGGCCCTGTTCAAAGAAAAGGCGGCTGCTGTCGTTGGCGTTATTGCTTTTCTTTTTCGCCGTCAAGGCGCCCCGACCCCTCCGCGCGGCCCCTCCGCCCCGTGTGAGGCCCGCCGTTACCGTACCACCTTCAGCCCCAAATACTGTTCCATCGGGTCAAAATCGCGGTCGTTGTGGAGGAGAGGGAAGTCGTTGGCAATGCACCATGTGCCAATGATGACGTCTACGGTCTTGCGAATGGTGATTCCCCTTTGGCGCAGGAAGCGGTAATTGTCGGCGGCGCGGACGGCCAGCGGCTTCCTGGTGAAACGGACGTATTTCAGGGAACAAAGAACCCGCTTGATTCGCCTGTACTTTTATTCATCCCGGATGTCCTGCAACACTTCGGTAATGATAAGGTCGCCGGTCATCACTTCCTGCCGGACGAAGGCGGCAGCCAACAGTGCGGTTTGGGGCGTTTTGCGCTCCGCAAAATAATCTATCCAGACTGACGCATCGGGAACAATCATTGCGGACAATCCGGTTCGCCGCGGTCATAGGCATCTTCCCAGAGGTCATCGTCGGTGAGGATGCCCTTCATTTCCAGCAATTCCGCATAGGCAAGGTAACTCTTGAGCCCTCTGCGGTAATTTCCTCCGGGCTGTGCCGGGGATACCGGATTGCCGCTTCTTTTACCAGCGCGTCGTCTACTGCAATTTGCGTCATGTTTGTCTCCTTACGCTTCCACTATGCCCTGCCCCCGCGTCCGCCGTCAAGAGGGCGCCCCACGCCGCGCGTTCTTGACTTCCTCTGTTTTTACATCTATGCTTTTGACCAGATGTGTTTTTACGAGGAGGTCGAGAATGGATACAGTGGCTGCTGTTATTGCGTTATTAAAGGAATTGGGAACGCCGGCGATTACCATTGTCGGTTTCGCATGGGTGTTGTTTCGGTTAAAAAAGCTTGAGGCTAAGGGTAGTTCGGACATAGCAGCGCTTGACGCTAAGTTTAGTGCGGGCATAGCCGCGCTTGACGCTAAGTTCAGTGCGGGCATGGCGGCGCTTGACGCTAAGTTTAGTGCAGGTCTGGCGGCGCTTAGAGCGGATGTGCAGAGCATCAAGGGCAACCACCTCCCCCACATAGAGGCCGCGATAAAGGCGCTGGCAAAGGGCACCCCAAATGAAGAGAACGTTAAAGCCATTTTGGATTTAAGCCGCGAGGTGGAACTGAGGACAGAGAACAATGAACAGGCTGCGCAGGTAACAGGCGGCAAGTAAAAGCCCTATGCCAAGCCGCAAAAAAGGCGGCCCCCCGCATGGGGAGCCGCCTGTTGCGCCCTGGGGCGCGGGCTGTTGGCAGTTGCCGGCAATTAGCCGCAGTTGCAGGTCGCTCCACTCTCAGCGATGGGGGCCTTGACATTGCATTTCGACGAGTTGCACGTCGTGCCGCCGACAACGGCCTTGCACTTGTTGTTGTTTGCGCATACGTCGCCGCAGCTTGCCAGCAACAGCCCTGCCGCCAGCAGCAGGCCCAGCAATGCTGCCATTGCGATTTTTCTTTTTCCCATATCATTCTCCTTCGCGTTTTATGTCCGCCGACTTTATATAACCGCCCTACGGGTGGTTTCTTCCACAGCTTTGGGCTGTAAAATACGTTGTTATGGGGGCCTTGCGCCCTACTGCGTTACAGGCTCGGCCTTCAGCTTGGTAAATACGTTGTGCCAGCCGGTCGCCAGGTCAAACTTCGTGGTTGGGTACCGAGCGCTCCACTGTTCGTTGCCAGTCCAGCCGTTGGCGCCGTTCCACCGGTCCGCGTTAATCAGGTTTACGCCAAACGTCGTTGGGCTGATGGGCATACCCGTAGACTCGCGGCCCGTAACGACGGCGGCTCGGCAGGCGGCTTCCACGCCGGCAACGAGGGCGGGAAACGCAGCGTTGTCCTTAAGCGCCGTGGCCTGGAGGTATTGGAGGAACTGATAGACGTCCACGAACATAAACTCTGTAACATCCGGCGGAGGAGGGCTCGTGAAGCTGTCGTAGAAGTACACGCGGTCGGCGTTGTTTGCGGTCTTTGTTTTCTTGATGGGCCACTGGGCAATGGCGCCTAAAGCGGTCGCGTTGGGCTCGGCCGTTAAGAGATCAGCGGCGGCCTTCACCGCGGTGAACACGCCCGACAGCTTGGTGAGGTCGACGACGGCTATGTCGATGTTCTCGCCGTCCGTTTTGTGCTCTTCGTTCCACGCGGCGATGCTGTATTCGGCAAACTCATCCATGCGCGTTACGATGTTGCCGCCTTGCTTGAGCTTCTGCACGAATACGCGGAGGTTGAAGATCGTGCCGGTGGTTACGTGGTTCGCCCCGTAGGTATAGTGGACGTCGTTGGTAAGCTCGCCTAAGTTTTCCAGCATATTCATGTAGCAGGCGGAGTAAAAGACCATCTCAAGCTTCGTGTTCGAGTCCTGAATCCCTTTGGCCAGGTCGAACGAAGACAGCGATATATTTCCTTCAGCCTCCGTGGAGAAATTCTCGTCGAAGAGGATGCCGTAGGCGGGGTCGCCTGCAATCGAGGCCGTCTTGGAATAATCTTCCGTCGGCTTCCAGCCGCCCCCGTGGTCGTCCAGGATCAGTATGTACTTGTCCGCGGGATACGTCTGCTTCGACCAGGTGATGAAGTCGCTCAGGGTTGCCGGCAGGTAGAGCTTCTTCAACGGGCTTCCGCTCGGCCATGCGTACGTCCACGCCGCCGCCCCCACGGGCAGGTGGAGGCGCTGCGTCCCTTTGTAACCGTCCTTGCTCTGGCCCGTTTTTGAATAGTTTACCTGCGCGGTGAACTTGACGTTCGCGTTCGTCCCTTCGGCAAGCAGCGCCTGAAAGTTTTCATTCAAGGCATCGTCCAGGAATTTGGCGTCCCCCACGCCGTAGAGCATCACCGTGTAGGCGTCCTGTGGGGTGGCTGCGGCTGCGGCTTCGCACGCGGCCAGAACGAGGCTGAACGCGAGCAAGGCGCTCATTGCGATGTTGTTTTTATTCATAAAATTGTCCTTTTGCGGTCTAGACCGCTGTTTTTTATGAGCCGCCCTACGGGCGGCCTCTCTTGTCGCCGCTCGCGCGGCGCAAAATACTGTTTAAGCGGCAGGCCCTGAGCCCGTCGAACTTCCGGCGTCCAGCCTGAGCGGATGCCCACCCCTCGCCCCCCGCCGGACGCACGTCCAGTCCCGCCGGACGCACGTCCAGCGCCGTTGGACATACGTCCAGTCCCGTTGGACATACGTCCAGCGCCGTTGGACGCACGTCCAGCGCCGCTCCACGTACGCGGAAGACCGCTCCACGTACGCGGAAGGCCGCTCCACGTACGCGGAAGGCCGTTCCACGTACGCGGAAGGCCGTTCCACGTACGCGGAAGGCCGCTCCACATACGCGGAAGGCCGCTCCACGTACGCGGAAGGCCGCTCCACGTACGCGGAAGGCCGTTCCACGTACGCGGAAGGCCGCTCCACATACGCGGAAGGCCGTTCCACGTACGCGGAAGACCGCTCCACGTACGCGGAAGGCCGCTCCACGTACGCGGAAGGCCGCTCCACGTACGCGGAAGGCCGCTCCACGTACGCGGAAGGCCGCTCCACGAGAGTCCGAGCCGAGAAAGCTTGAAGACGAGGCCCCCCCGCGCG
>JAITNO010000028.1 GCA_031290405.1 Spirochaetaceae bacterium | reverse complement strand
TGTTGAGGCGTCAAAACGCCCCCCGCAGAGCCTGTGGAGGGCCTTTCGTCGATGAGGGCTTGACAGTGTTTGTTAGGGCTGTATAATCGCGTTCGTACGTTCGTACGTTCGTACGTTCGTACGTTCGTACGGCGCCGCCATTTCCCCTCGCGCGCGCGCGAAGAGTCAAGAGCTAGGGTCTTACGGTTTCTGTTTATCGTCATGCTTCCATTGTCGCATGAGCGCGCGGTTTTGTCAAGAGGGTTCTTTTGTTGCGGCCTACGGCGCTGCGCCCCCAGCAATGCGCCTTGTGTTTGAGGGTTGCGCTCCCCCGCTTGGGGCCGCCAGTTGGGGGGGGCGTTGCGGGGGGGCGCGCCCCCCCGCGGGAGGGGTAGCGCGCAACGAAGTGCGCGCGTAGGGGGGGGCTCCCCCCTCCTCTGCTCTTCTCTTCTCTGTGAAATCAAAGCTGAAAGCTGGGGAACGCCGCTCGCGGACAAAAAGCGTATCGCTGGGGGCTTAGCCCCGTAGGGCGCAAAAAGAGCCTGTGGCTCCCTGTGGCGCCCCCTCTTGACGTATGGAAGGCCTTATGCTACGGTCTTTTTGTTCGGAGTGTAATTATGAATATTCTTAATGTTTTTTTACTGGTGGCTTTTATTGTCGTGGCGGTTCTGCTCATCTTGCTGGTTTTGATTCAAAACGAGGAAGGGGACGGCATGGGCGGCATTTTCGGCGGCGGGAGTTCTTCCGCGTTTGGGTCTCGTTCGGGCAATGTCCTTACGAAGGCGTCGTCTATTTTGGGGGCTCTGTTCTTCATCATCTGCCTGAGTTTGGCTCTTTTGAATAGGACGCCGAGCGAGGATCGGGGCGTCGAGGAGGCCGGAAGGCAGGCGATTCCCGTTCCGACTGAGCAATCTGACGACATTTCACCGTATCTGGTGCCGTCGGCTGCGGATTCGGAGCTTGTTCCAAACGGGGAACGGGATTCAGGCGCCGCTGAAAAGAATGGACAAAATAATTAAGCGGGGCCGACGCTCTGTTTTGAGTTTGAGTGGGGAGGTTGCCGAATTATGCTTTTAAGCGAGGTTTTTTTGCCTGAGTTTGTTATTGACGACTTGCAGGCGGAGGACAAGGAAGAGGTTTTCGAAGAGATGGTGGACAGGTTCTGCCGCGTGTCTAAGCTTGACGTTCGTACGGACGTTCTTGCCGCGCTCCGCGAGCGGGAGGCAAAGATGTCGACGGGCATTCAAAACGGCATTGCGATTCCGCACGGCAAGACGACGGCCATTAAAGACGTTTTCGGCGTGCTGGGTCTGTCGAAAAAGGGCATCTGCTACGATTCGCTGGACGGGAAGCCGGTGTACCTTGTTCTGATGCTGCTTGCCCCGCCTGTGGAGGCTGAACGGCATCTTCACCTTTTGCAGAGGATGGCGAATCTGCTGCGGACGCCTGATTTTTACAAGGATGTCGTGGGCGCGGGCGACGCCCGGCAGATTCACGAGATTCTTAAGAATTACGAGGACGCCGAGGCGCTTGCCGATGGATGAAAAACAGACGCTCAACCATCTTCTGGAGCTGGAAAAGAACGCGGCTAAAATTGTCGAAGATGCGAAGACGGAGTCAAACGGTCGTATAAATGAAAGCGAGGCGGCCTGCCGCGCAGCCTACGAATCGGAGTATGCGAAAGAGTACGGCTCCCTCGAGGACGATTACAACGGACGGGTCGCGGCGCTGGACGGCGCCTATCAACAAAAACTGGATGATTACCAAGACAGCCTTAAAAACATTGCGTTGGACGAAGCGGCGTTCTTTGCGCTCTCAGGCGCGCTTTTGTTCAAAGAATCATCCTTGAATGCCGGGGGCTGAAATGAGCGCGGGGGAACGTGCTTTTGTCTATGCAAAGTCATGCGGCATTATCGGCAAGTCGTTTGTCGAAAAGAGGCTTGGCCGCCTTTCGGCCGTTTCCAGTCCTCTTGAGCTTGAGAATATGGTTTTCCCCCTGGATAAAAACGACGGCGATAACCTGGACGGCATTGAAACGAAGATCGCCAAGCGGGCGATGGAGTCGATTCTTTCGGTGGTCGGCGCCTTTCAAAAAACGCCGGAGATTCTGGCTTTGCTTGTCCGCGTCTACGAGTATAACGACCTGAAGCGGGCGATTTCGGCGATGTGCTCCGGCGAAGAGGCGCCTCCCGAACGGCGGGATTTGCGGATGTTCTCCACGGTGCGTTTTGAGGCGTATCCCAACTTAAAGGCGATGCTGAAGGGAACGGAATTCGGCTTTTTGCTCAAAGAGGGCGTCGAGTTCGGCAAAATCCCCCGCGCCGACGCGTTCAGCGCCCTGCTGGATGGGCATTACTATGCGGCGCTTCTGGCGGCGCTTGCCCGCATCCCGAAACGCGATTGCCTGGGGGCGCGGCATCTTTTTAGCGAAGAAATATCTCTTTTGAACTGCTCCCTCGCGCTTCGCATGCGCGCCTACTACGGCATGAAGGACGGGGACGTCCGTTCCCATCTGATCGGCGGAAGACTGAACAAATACGGGGCCGCCCTTGACCGCGACGCCGTGGCGAGTCTTTCGATGGAGCTGGACCACCGCGCGGATTGGCAGGACTGGAGGCGGAGGTCGTTTTTGAACAGTGAAGGCGGCGGGAAATACTGGAAGTGCAGTCCCCGCCATTTTCAAAACGCCGCGTCGGTGTACCTTTACCGGCTTGCCCGCCGTTATTTTCGCCGCCGCCCCTTCAGTTTGGATACCGCCTGCTGCTTTATCAGGCTGAAACAGTTTGAAGAACAGGCGCTTACCGGCATCGCCGAAGGCGCGAAGCTGCACGTCGGCGCAGGCGAGGTGTTTAAGACGCTGAACATTCAGCCGGGGGGCGAATTGTCATGATGCGCCCCGAAAAAATGAAACAGCTCGAGATTACCGTTTTGCAGCGCGATGTCGACGAGACGCTCAAGTTTTTGGGGCGGCACGGCGTCCTTCAGTTTTCTTACAGCGAAAAGATTCGAAAGAAGAGTGAAGAAGAACGCGCCGAAACAAAAAAATACACCGAAAACCTGGGGAAAATTAAAACTGTCGCCGCCTACCTGGGCGTGGAACTCCCGCAGGAACCCGATGAGCGCGCCGAAAAATCGACGGAGGCGGACGACAAGTCGCTTGACCTTGTTTTCGAGACGCTTACCGCCTTGCAGAATGACGAGTATAAGCTGAATCTGGAAAAAGAGCGGATTTCCGACCGGCTTAAAACCGTTGCCGATTTTGAAAGATTCGGTCTGCCGACGGGAAAGATCGATGATTTTTCATTCCTCAACCTGAAAATCGGCAGGCTGGAAAACGAAAAACAGGAAACGCTTAGGCAGAACATGGGGGACCGGGCGGTGGTTCTGCCGCTCGGCGGCGACGAGGTGCTTGTCGCGTCTTCCCGCCGTGACCGCTTTGCCCTCGATTCTGAGCTTAAAAAGGAAAATTGGGCGCCCGTCCGCCTTCCCGAAGAAGCCGAACCCATGCCCGCCGATGCGGCCGACGCGATGCGGAGCCGCCTTGACGAAATTGAGCGGGAACTGGCGGGATGTTCCGCGAAAAAGACGCGATACGCTGAAAATTACGGCGCATTGCTGCAAAACCTCCATGTCGCTTACCTGATGTCGCAGATCATCGACGAGATTAAGGGCCGGCTCGTTTCGACGGCAAGCGCGTTTGTCCTTGTCGGCTGGATGCCGGCGCGGCAGCTCAAACCCTTTGCCGCCGCCCTCGACCGGATTACCGACGGGCGCATCGCCTGCGCGGCCTTTGACCCGTGGGAAGTGGAAGGCGTCCGAAAAGGCACGGAAAAAATCCCCGTTCATCTTAAACACGGCGCCTTTGTCGGCGCGTTCGAGCCGCTGGTATTTTCCTACGGTTCGCCGCTTTACGGCTCGCTCGACCCCACGCCGATAACCGCGGTTTTCTTCACGCTGCTCTTTGCCATCATGTTCGGCGACGTGGGACAGGGCCTCTGCCTCTTCCTCCTCGGGCTT
>JAITNO010000132.1 GCA_031290405.1 Spirochaetaceae bacterium | reverse complement strand
GACTTTGTTCGCCCAATCCGCCGCCCTTGCGCGGGTAGCGCACTTCAACGTGTAAGTTCCCCGCGACAGTCCCGTTGCATTGGGTCTGTAAATTTGCGCCGCTGTTCGCGGCGTGGGGGGGGCTGGCCCCCCCCGCTTGGGGGTAGCGCAAGACCGCGCAGCGGGCTGGCGCTCAGGGGGGCGCGCCCCCCTTATGGGGTTTTTTGCTCCTGCTCTCTTTCCTTCATGAGGGCGCGGACGAGTATGGGGAGGCCGTAGAGTTTGATGAAGCCTTGCGCGTCGGCGTGGTTGTAGAGTTCGCCGGTGGTGAAGCTGGCGATTTCCGCGTTGTAGAGTGTGTTTGGCGATGCGGCGCCTGCGGCGTGGATGCCGCCTTTGTAGAGTTTTAAGCGCACGACGCCGCTGACGGTTTCTTGCGTGGCGTCGACGAAGGCGCTGAGGGCTTCGCGCAGGGGCGTGAACCAGAGGCCGCCGTAGATGAGGTCGGCCATTTTTTCGCGGACCAGTTGCTTGAACGAATGGGTCTGTCTGTCGAGGCAGAGGCGTTCGAGTTCGCTGTGGGCGTAGTAGAGGATGCTGCCGCCGGGCGTTTCGTAGACGCCGCGGCTCTTCATCCCGACGACGCGGTTTTCTACGATGTCGCTGAGGCCGACGCCGTGCTTGCCGCCTATCTTGTTGAGCGTCGCGATGAGTTCCACGCCGCTTGCGCTTGCGCCGTTTACGGCGACGGGGATGCCTTTCTTGAACTCTATTTCCACGTACTCTGGCGTGTCCGGGGCTTTTTCGGGCGGCGTGGTCATCTGCAGCATGGTGTTGTAGCGCGGCTCGTTGCTGGGGTCCTCGAGCTCGAGTCCTTCGTGCGATATGTGCCAGAGGTTGTCGTCGCGGCTGTAGGAGTCGGCCTTCTTCATGGGTATGGGGAGGCCGCGCTCTTGGAGGTATTCGAGTTCCTCCTCGCGGCTCTTGATGTTCCAGGTGCGCCAGGGCGCGATGATTTCGATGTCCGGCGCGAAGGCCATGATTCCTAAGTCAAAGCGGATCTGGTCGTTGCCTTTGCCGGTGGCGCCGTGGGCTATTGCCGTCGCGCCTTCCTGCCTGGCGTATGTGACGAGCGTTTTCGCGATGAGGGGGCGCGCCGTCGCGGTGCCGAGCAGGTATTTGTCTTCGTAGACGGCTCCCGCTTTGAGCGCGGGGTAGATGTAGTCGCGCACGTATTCTTCTTTTACGTCGGCCACCTCGCATTTCGCCGCGCCGTAGGTGAGGGCGCGCTCCGTAACGCTCTTCCAGTCGGCCTCCTGCCCGACGTCCACGCAGAGGGCGAGCACCTCGCACTCATGGTTTTCCTTGAGCCAGGGGATGATGACCGACGTGTCAAGCCCGCCGGAATAGGCGAGCACGATTTTCTTCTTGTTTTGCATATGTTTCTCCTCTGTGCGGCGTTGCGCACCTTATCTGAACGTTGTTTTCCGTATGTTTTTTACGAGGCGTTTGACGATTGCCGACGAATTGCGCGCCGCCGCCGGCAGATACTCGTCGAAGGCGACGATTGATTCTTCGCCGGCTATGTCCGACAGGCAGCGCAGCGCGACGAACGGCACGTCGAACATGGCGCACGCGTGGGCTATCGCCGCGCCCTCCATCTCCACGGCGCGGAGGCCTGGAAACGCGGCCTCCAGCGCCAGGACTTTCTTCGTGTCGGCGATGAACGCGTCGCCGGAGCAGATGAGTCCCGCAAGGGCGGTGAAGTCCTTGTCGAGCGCGCCTTCCGCTTTGAGGCTGCGCACTGCCTCCAGGGCGGCCTCGACGAGTTCCTTTGTCGCGGGGTAGTACCGCGTCGCTTGTCCGGGCAATTGCCCCGGCGCATAGCCGAACGCGGTAACGTCGACGTCGTGGTAGGCGAGGGAACTGGAAACGACGGCGTCGCCGAAGCGCAATGGCTGCCCTCCGGCCGGGTTGACTCCGCCCGCGCTGCCGGTGTTGATTACCGCGCGGGGAGCGTATTTTCCTATGAGCGTCGAACAGCCGACGGCGGCCTGCACCTTCCCCACGCCGCAGCGGAGCAGGACGACCTCCTCCTCGCACAGCTTTCCCACGAAGAACTCAAAACACGCGTGCTTTTCCACCCGAACGTCGCGCATTTCGTTCCTCAGAATCGCTACCTCTTCTTCCATCGCGCCGATTACAGCTATCATAGGTCCTCCTTGTCGACCGCCTTCATCATAGCGCCTTGTCTTTGTGCTGTCTATGACGCGCAGTGCAGTTGGCATGATTTACATCGGGAGGGGAGTGTCGGCAGCGGACAACGCGGTTTGTTGCAGCTCCAGACGCCTCTTGGGCAGTGTTGAAGACGCTCATCCGCTGTTCCAGCAGGGTCTGTTCGGTGGACCTTCAACATGGAAAACCCAACCCCCGACTCAGAACGCCCGTATCGGGCGCACGTGGAATGCGTGGCCGATGAAGCCGTCAGGGTATGTCTTGCCGTCTTGAAAGGTTTGGAACCACGCGGCGCCCCGCTCGCTCTGACTCGACGACCAGTAGGCGTCTTTTTTGAATCCCCCCATCCCCCTCTTCGCCAAAGTCTGATAGAGCAGCTGCAACTCGTCGCGGCTGGGAAGATGCCAGTCCCGAAAGCCGTTAAAGCGCGCAAGCTTGCACGCCTTGGCCGCGTAGACGGCAGCCGAGCGCGTATCCGCGTTGAAGAGCAATTCCGTGTTCCACTTCCCGTCCCCCAGGGCGACGCCCGTGTCCGGCGCGTCCGGCGTTACCGTGCCGGAAAAAGAAAAACCCCAGGAAAGCGGAACGCTGACGTCGGCGGGAGCCGCCTCCAGATAACGCCAGCCGCCCGAATAGTTCGCCTTCGCATAAAAAATAATGCCGCCCGCGGGCCCCCGGTCCCCGACGGCATAGGCCGTCCTTTTATCCGCGCCCTCAAAATCCGCCCGCTCAAAAGGAATGCTCCTAAAGAAATCAAAAAGAGCCTTTTGCACGCCGGAACTGACGGCCTGTCCCGTGTTTTTTATCACGGTGGGCTCGCTCTGATAATACTCCCTCTTTCTGGCGTTGATGAAAATAAAACGAATCCTGTAGCCCTTTTCCCACGCCTTTACGTCGGCGGAAAGCACAAACGAAACGTCCGATTGATAAAACAGGTGATAGTACTGTTCCTCGAAAACCCTGTCGCTTGGAATCCTGTTCAGCGCCATAATTTCGTCGACATACTGATTGGGCAGGACGGAGAACCAGCCAAAATCCGCGGCGGATTTCCGCGAAAGCTCGCGCATCGCCAGAACGTCTTCGCGCGCGCGCTTTTCCTGAACATCCGTCGCAAACGAAACGACGGCAAGGTTCGGCGCGTCCTGTTGCGCGGCAAGAACGCCCGCCGCCAGAAAAAGCGCGCAGACGCCGGCGCCGGCGAGCCTATTTAACACAGCATCATTCCCGGGCCGTCCAGGACGCCCTTGGTCGACGGCACCCTTCCCCCAAGCCGCGCGTCGATTTCGCAGGCTTCGCGCAGGGCGCGCGCCGCCGCCTTAAAGAGCGCCTCGATTTTATGATGGTCGCTCCTCCCCCGCAGGATTTCAAGATGCAACGCGCAACCTGCGGCGGAGGCAAACCCCTGCCAAAAATCATGCACCGCGTCGCTCTGGAACGGAGCGCACTTTCCGTCCGCCGACGCCGAAACGATGGGGCCGCCCAGAGCCGGCTCGAAAAAGAGGAAGCCGCGCCCGGAAAGATCCACCGCCGCGCGGGCAAGCGTCTCGTCCATCGGATAGAGGCAGCTCCCCACCCGCCTGATCCCCTCTTTGCCGCCCAGGGCCGTCGCAAAAGCCGTGCCCAGCACGATGCCCGTGTCCTCGACAAGATGGTGTTGGTCCACGTCAAGATCGCCCTTCGCGTCCGCCTCGA
>JAITNO010000059.1 GCA_031290405.1 Spirochaetaceae bacterium | reverse complement strand
GCCGTGCGGGTCTTCGACGAGGAGCTCGGCGGTGAGTTCTTCTCCGCCGGTGTGTTCTCCGGCGAGGTGGATGGAGACGGCGGCGCCGTCGTCGGTCCGCTCTATGGGTGCGTCGGGGTGAAACGTTGCCTGGCGGACGTTGACGGGGGTGGAGAAGTAAAACTGGACTTCTGTGGCGGTGAGAGTTTTGCAGCCGAGGTACTCAGGCGGCTCGGCGCTCCAGCCGAAGAGGTTTCCGAGTGCGGCTTCTTCGGCGCAGGCGCCGAGTGCGAGGCACAGGATGGCGAGGGCGGCCGCTCTCGACCGCGCGCGTTTTTCTTTCATGGTATCCTCCATACTATAAGCGATGCCTCTATTATTGTGAGCTTATGCGCAGCGCTTTACTTTTTTGCAGCGGCCCCCCCTTTTGAGCTTAGCGGCGTTTGAAGACTTTTACGCGGGGGGCGGGGGGCGGCTATTTGATGATAAACAAAATGGCAAAAACAATGGTCGAAAAAATAAAACAACCCAGACCGAAATTCCAGAGCGTGTTTTTAGAAATAGTCATCGCATCCTCCTTATGTAAGCGTTACGATCAATGTGGTAATGGCTGATATCAAAGCGGCAAGGGCGGCAATGAGGCCGGATATTGCCACTATCCACGTGGCGGCCTTTCCCGCATCGTCTTTTTTCTTGCCAAGTTTCTTTTTGTCTGCCGCCATGCCCGAAATGTATCCTTCTGTTCTTAATCAGTCAAGAACGCGGCCCCCCTCCCTTTTGAGCTTAGCGGCGCTGGAATGCCTTTACGCGGGCGGCTGGGGCGACGGTCAGCGGGGAAGTCATTCCGCGGGAGAGGTACTGATAGCCGATGCCGGCGACCATGGCGGCGTTGTCGCCGCAAAGTTCGGGGGGGGGGAAGATGCAGCGGACGCCGGCAAGACGAAAGAGCCTTTCGCGCAGGTAGGAGTTGGCCGCCACGCCGCCGCCTGAGACGACGGTGGCGATACCGGTGTCCTCGACGGCGTTGGAGAGGGCGCCTAAGAGCGTTTCGACGGCGGCTTTCTGGAACGAGGCGGCTATGTCGGGGGGATGGATGTGGCCGGGCGCGCCGCGGCGGCGGAATTGTTCGAGCTGGTTCACGACGGCGGTCTTGAGGCCTGAGTAGGATACGTCGCAACGGCGGCCTTTGCGGGCCAGGCGCGCCACGGGGAAGTCGAAGGCCTCCGCGTCGCCGCCTGCGGCCAGGGCGTCGACGAACTTTCCCCCCGGGTAGCCCCAGCCAAAGTGCCGCGCCACTTTGTCGAACGCTTCGCCGGCGGCGTCGTCGACGGTGCCGCCCAACACGTCGATGGCGTCGAAGGAGTCCACGCGGCAGATGAGCGTGTGGCCGCCTGAGACGAGGAGGCCGAGGAAGGGATAGGCGGGTGGGGGCTGGACGAATTGCGCCGCGTAAAGGTGGGAGAGGATGTGGTCGCAGGAGACGAAGGGGAGGCCGCGCGCATAGGCGAAGGCTTTCGCAAAGCCCAGGCCGACGAGGAGGGAGCCGGTGAGTCCGGGCCGGCCGGTGGCGGCAACGCCGTCAATACGAGCGCTTTCGAGGCCGGCGTCACGGAGCGCGGCGGCGCATACGTCGTAGATCCACTCGGTGTGTTTGCGGCTGGCTATCTCCGGCACGACGCCTCGGTAGGCCGCGTGGTAGGGGATCTGCGTCGCCACGACGTTCGACAGGATGCGCACACCGTCTTCCACCACCGCCGCCGCGCACTCGTCGCAGGAGCTTTCGATGCCCAGAACCTTCATACAAGAAGAGAGCCGAAGCCCAGTTCCTCGATGCGCCGCGCCAAAGGCTCGCTCACGTTTTTCAAATGGAGGAAGCGTTTCTTGGCCGCCAAGCCCTCCTTCAACGATTGGAGCGACCGGCATCCGTCCGGCGTTATCTCCACCAGGCCGGCGCAGTCCAGCAACGCCAGACGGATCCCCTCCTCCTTCTTTATCCGCGTGAGGCACGGTTCAAGATTGCTCTCCTCCAGCGAATCGAGCGTGCCCTGCAACGCATACTCCAGCGCGTCGCCGTCGCGCCCCTTCTCGATGATGACGAGCTTTTCGTCGCGGACAAAGGTGTCGATGAAGCCGCTCATCTCAAAGATGGGGCGAACCTTGTCGGAGATGTTCACCACGGAAAGCCGCCCTCCGCGCGCCTTCATCTTCTTGAACAGCGTCAGTATCGCGCGCAGTCCCAGGGAAGAGATGTAGCTGAGCGCCGAAAGGTCCAGGACAAACTCCATGACGATCGGATTCAGGCGTTGAAAGACCTCCTCGAACGCGGGCGCGGTCGTCGCGTCCAGCCGTCCCTCCAGCGCGATGGCGTATTTCTGCCCTTCTTTTCTTTCCGTAATGATCATATATCCCTCCATCTTTCCGTGACGATCATGCATCCTCCAAAACTACCACGACGAACGTATCGTCGTGCGGTTAAACTCGCCGTCGTGCCGGTAGGCAACAGAGTCCATCGTCCGCTTAACCAGGTAGATGCCCAGCCCCCCCGGTTCTCTTCCCTCCAGCGGCGCGCTTAGGTCCGGCGCCTCCCGCTCCAGCGGATTGAAGGGCGCGCCCCTGTCCGCCAGTTCAATCGCCACCCCGCCCTTCCCCGCGCGCGCGCAGGTGATTTCCACGCTGCCGCCTCCGGAGCGCCCGTAGGCGTAACGCGCGACGTTGATGAAGAGTTCCTCCAGGGCAAGCTCGATGAGCTGTTGTTTTTCTTCGGGACAGGCGGCGTCGGCAAGTTCGCCTGCGATAAAACGAACCGCCTCTTCCAGACATTCCACCCGCGCCTCCAGGACGACGCGCCTTTCTCCCGCCATAAAACCTCCGCCGGTGCGAAAGATGGTAGCCCAATCCTCCCCGGACAATCAAGGGCGCCCCAGGCGTTTTTTACAGCGGCCTACGGCGCCGCTCCACGCACGTGGAACGCCGCCCCCGCATCCAATCGGAACTGTACCACATCCGATCGGAACTGCACCAGTCTCTGTAGAGACTGCGCCAGTCTCGGTTAAGATTGGTACAATTTCGGTTAAGATTGCACCAATTTCGGTTAAGATTGCACCAGTTTCGGTTAAGATTGGTACAATTTCGGTTAAGATTGCACCAGTTTCGATCGAAACCGCACCGTTTTCAGTCGCAACCAGAACCCGTCCCGCGCCCTCCAGACCGCGTGCAAAGCCCGCATGAGCCC
>JAITNO010000024.1 GCA_031290405.1 Spirochaetaceae bacterium | reverse complement strand
CGGGGAAGGTGTTAAAGGTCGACCTTGTTGACGCGGAGCCGGGGGCGCTTATCGAGATTGATTCGGTGTTGCTTGTTTCAGGCGAGAGTATTGTGGTGGGGGCTCCCTATGTGGCCGGCGCGCGGGTGAGCGCTCGCGTGCAGGAACACGCCAAGGATAAGAAGATCATCGTCTTCAAATACAAGCCTAAAAAGGATTACCGTCGCAAACGGGGCCACAGACAGTGGTTCTCCCTGATTAAAATCGAAGATATTGTTCTGGCTTAACGTGGTTTCGATGGAAATCGCGTTGGACGCGGCGGGCATTGTACGCTCCTGCCGTGCGTCCGGTCACGCGGGGGCGGGGCCGGCGGGGGGCGACGTCGTGTGCGCGGCGGTTTCTGTGCTTGCGCGGACGTTTGTGCGGGTTGCATCGTTGCAGGCGGGTGTGACGGTGCGGTCCTCAGCCCTGCGGCGCGGGGAGTTTGCCCTTTCGGTTGATTATGCCGAGGAGGGGAGGGTGTTTTTGCATGGCGCGGGGTGTTTTCTGTTGGAGGGGTTTAAGTCGCTTGCGGAGGAATACCCGGAATTCTGTGTGTTAAGGGTTTCATCGTTAAAGAATTAAGCTCTGGGGATTATGTGCCGATAATTGAAACGGTAAGCTTTTTTGCTTGTCAAAGGGTTTACTGATAAGGTTGAGGTATTTTACAAGGGGCGGTTTATGTTTAAGACGAAGAAGAGCTTAATCGGGACGATGATTTTTTTGACGACGTTGTTGTTGATGCCGGTATGCGCGTATGCGTTTGGCGGCGGATCGGAAGAATCGGAGGTTATCGTCAGGCGCGTGGACAGCAATCAGTTGATTCGTTTGCGGATTTTTCTTGACGGGAAATCCATGGGGGTGCTGAGGGTCGGCGAGACTGCGACGTACCGTACGGCGAACGGCTACCACACGCTGCGCGTCGGTTTTGAGGATTTTGAGGCGAGGAGTACGGAGGTGGCCCAGTTTACCGCGTATAATTCGACTCATGTGTTTTCGGTAACGGACAGCTCGATTGTTTTGATGAAGGAGGGGGCGGGGACGGATCCTATAACCCCGCCGTCGCCGATAACGGCTCAGGCGTCGTATCCGTTTCCTTACGACGCTCCGGGTTTGTCGGTGTCTTCGGGGGCCCTGGACAACGCGATACGAAGCGCGTTCGACAAGTCCACTCAGAGGATAAAGAAGAACAAGAAGATTGCGGTGCTCAACGTCGATTCCGACAATCCTAAAGAGGGGTCCTTTGTTCTGGAGGAGCTTACCCTCCTTACCGTCAACTCGCCGAAGAACTATGTTGTCATCGACCGTCGTATGTTCGACGCATACCGCGCGGTGAATTCGGTGGGCGTGCCGTCCTACGAAAACGATTATATGCTGCGGTATATCGGGACCCTTATGGGAGCCGATTATGTGTTGAGTTGCATTCTCGACGGTCCCGGCGATCTGCGCCGCCTGCGCGTAAAGGCGATGGATGTGTCGACGGGCACTTTGATAGGCAATTCTTCGGAAAGGCTCTAGGGCGGCAGCAACGCCGATTAAGAACGGAGGACGCACACGAACGGGAGAAGCGGGGGGCGTGCGTCCTCTGGTTGCACCCCACCTCTACTATGTTGCATAAAATTGCCGCAGACGGCGGCGTCAAGCGAATCCTAAACGCATATAAAAAATCGTTGTTCCCCATGCAGATTGAAGGCGCGGAGGGGTCTTTAAGCGCCGCGCTTATCGCGCTGCTCTCTGGCGTCAAACGCAGTTCGTTTCTTGTCGTCGTTCCCACCGAGCGCGAGGCGTCGGACTTGGCCTGCGATTTATCGGTGTTGGGGCTTGGCGCGGATGTCTTCCCCTGGTGGGGAACGGTTTCCTATCGTCCTGCGGGGCCCTTTTCGCCGGTGTTTTCCGAACGGGCAAAGATTCTAAGCGCCCTGTCCAGAGGACGCGCCGAGGGCGTGCTCATTGTAAGCCAGCGGGCGTTGCTTTCCCCGCTGCCGCCGCCTGAATATACAAGAAGCCTCCTTTCAAAAATAACAAGGGGGGAGGCGCTTGATGTGAACGCCCTGGTAAAGAAGCTGCTTTCTTTTGGGTATGTAAGGGTCCCCCGCGTCCAGATGGGCGGCGAATTTGTTCTGCGCGGCGAGGTGATCGACCTGTTTTTGGGCGCCGAAGAGCGGGCGTATAGAATCATGCTTGATTTCGACAAGATTGAATCCATCAAGAGCTTCGATCCTGAAACGCAATCCACGGGATCCATTCCTGTGAATGAAATAATCATCCGTCCGATGAAGGAGCTTGTCTGGACGGACGACAGAATCGATGTGCTCGGCGAAAACCTCGCGCGGATGGAAGAATTCCACAACGACGGCAAGCGCATCCTGGAAAGTTTGATTCACCGCAAGGGGTGCGAGGGTGAGGAGCTGTTCTTCCCACTGGCATTTGAAAAGGCGTCTTCGATGCTTGATTATCTCCCCGAAGATGGCGCGCTTGTTTTTCTGGAAAAAGAACGGCTGGAAAACGCGATAGCGTCTTTTGAACGCGAGAACGTCAATCTGTATCGGGCGAGCCTGCGCGACAATCCTCATTTTGAAGTTCCCGCCCCGCATAGAATCATCCTGGATTACCATGACATAGCGTCGAAGCGCGCCAATGCCATATCGTTCTATTCGATAAAAAACAATGCGGCGGCGCACATGGACGGCGATTCTCCGCCCGCGCATCCTCTGCTTGCGGTTGCCTCGGATCCTCCGCGCACATTCTTCGGCAACATCAATTATATGAAGGAAGAGTTTGTCAACCTGTTGGAACAAGGCTGGCGCATAACGGTCGCCTCCGAGTCGGAGGTGCAAACCGAGCGAATCAGGGAAATACTCAAGGACGTCGCCGGCAAGCATCGCCTGCTCGAGGTGATATGCGCTCCGTTGTCGTCGGGCTTTGGATTGCCGGACATAAAATTGCTTGTCGTCCAGGAGGCGGAAATATTCGGCAGACGGGCGAGGCCCCCTCGGTCGTTAAAAACGGTGCGGAGCGCGGCAATCGACAGCTTTGTCGAGCTGAACCCGGGCGATTTTGTCGTGCATATCAATTATGGCATAGGATTGTTCAAGGGCATTGAACGCATACGCACCCTTGGCAACGAACGCGATTACATCAAGATTGAATATGCCGACGATGAAACCGTGTTCGTCCCGATAGAACAGGTCAATCTGATTCAGCGTTACATCGGAAAGAGCGAGATGCACCCGCGCCTTGACAAGCTTGGCTCCAAAGGCTGGGAAGCGCGGAAGGAGCGCGTCAAGAAGGCGGCGGAGGAACTGGCGGCGAGTTTAATCATCCTCTATTCAAAGCGAAAAGCGGCGCAAGGCTTCGCCTTCGCAAAAGACACCGAGTGGCAGACGATGTTCGAGGCGAGCTTTCCCTACGATGAAACGGTCGACCAACTGCGCTGCGTTGAAGAGATAAAAGAGGATATGGAAAAACCCGTGCCGATGGACAGACTCGTGTGCGGCGACGTCGGGTACGGCAAGACGGAGGTCGCCCTGCGGGCCTGTTTTAAGGCGGTAATGGGCGGCAAACAGGCCGCTTTCCTTGCCCCCACGACGATACTTGTGGAACAGCATTATCAGACGCTTAAAGAACGCTTCGCTTCTTTCCCGGTACGCATCGCCATACTGTCGCGTTTCGTCGAAGCGCGCGACGTGCGAAAGACCATAGCCGCCGTGCAGAGCGGCGAAGTTGACATACTCATCGGCACGCATAGGATCATACAGAAAGACATCGCGTTTAAGGACTTGGGCTTAATCGTCATTGATGAAGAGCAGCGCTTCGGCGTTAAAGACAAAGAGCGCCTCAAAGAGATGAAGCACAACGTTGATTGCCTGTCGCTTTCCGCAACGCCCATCCCGCGCACATTGCACATGAGCCTGTTAAAAATACGCGACATGAGTTTATTGACAAGCGCGCCGCAGAACAGGCATCCCATAGAGACCGTCATAGACGAGTATGACGAAGATAAAATCGCCAGAGCAATACGGGCGGAGGTTGAACGGGGAGGGCAAGTCTTCTTTCTGCATAACAGGATACAAACCTTGCAGGACGTCCGCTTGCGCCTGCAGCGCCTTGTTCCCGAAATGCTCATTGAGACGGCGCATGGGCAGATGGACAGCGCCGAGCTTGAGGACGTCATGCGCCGCTTTATTCACGGGGGCTTTCATCTGCTTGTGTCGACGACAATCATCGAAAACGGCATAGACATACCAAACGTCAACACCATCATCGTCGACCGGGCGGATATGTACGGCGTCTCCCAGCTGTATCAGTTGCGCGGGCGCGTAGGGCGGAGCGGGCGCGTCGCACGGGCCTATCTCTTTTATCCAAGCGACACCGCAATATCGGAACTTGCGATGAAGCGCCTGCAGGCGGTGTCGGACTTTACCGAATTAGGCTCAGGCTTTAAGGTGGCGATGCGGGACATGGAGATTCGCGGCGCCGGCAATTTATTGGGGAAGGAGCAATCAGGCGACATATACTCGGTGGGGTTTGATATGTACCTTCGTCTGCTTGACCAGGCCATAGTAAA
This sequence comes from Spirochaetaceae bacterium, assembly GCA_031290405.1. Taxonomy (GTDB): domain Bacteria; phylum Spirochaetota; class Spirochaetia; order Treponematales; family Breznakiellaceae; genus JAITXS01. The sequence goes on along the minus strand of JAITNO010000024.1, from coordinate 1,538 downwards.
GTTGCAAAACGACAATTATGAAAACGAAACGGAAACGCTTTTGGACCTGGAGTATTCCGGCTTCATACCCGATTCGTATATCGCCGGAGCGCAGGAAAAGATGGAGGTGTATAAAAAGATCGCCTCCGTCCGCGTCCAGGAGGAACTCGAAGGCATATATGCCGAAATATACGAACGCTTTGGACCGCCCCCCGATGCCGCCGCCTCCCTCTTATCCCTCGCCGAAATAAAAATAATATGCCGCGAGATATCCGTATCGTCCTTGAAAGAACGAGGCGGCATAGTCCGCGTCGAATTTGCAAAAGTCGCAAAGATAAAAGTCGACCGCCTTATCCGCATGGTCAAAGAAAGCGGCGGCAGAGTAAAGCTCGACCCCGTAGCGCCGAACGTCGTCATCCTGCACACAGGAAGCATCGGCTTAAAAGAAAAAAGCGAGTTTATCCGTGAAAAACTCGCCGCCTTGCAATAGAGCCCATAGCAGAAGGAGATTAGCGTAATGTTCAACAGACTGCTCAACGAGCTGGCCGTATGCTCGCTCAAGACCGTGCGCGCTTTAGCCGAAGTCCACCCCGAAACCGTAAACCGGCTCTTTTTACGCGCCGAGAGGATGGAGGAATTCGCCCCCCTGTGCAAACGCCTTGCCGAGCGCAAACGCCCGTATAAAATATGCGAAGACGAAGAACTCGAGCGCATTTGCAAAACCGTGCACCACCAAGGCATCGTCGCCATGATCGTTGAGCCCGAAGCCCTCCCCCTGACGCGCGAAGACCTCTCCCTGTGGGCCGAGCAGGGCAAGCGCGGCATCATACTGCACCGCGTGGGAAACGACCTCAACCTCGGCGCGATAATCCGCTCCGCAGCCTTTTTCGACGTCAACTACGTCGTCATATCCGAGCTTGACGAAGACGCGCGGCTCTCCACCGGAGCCTACCGCGTCGCCGAAGGCGGCATGGAGTATGTAAACGTCCGCTCCGTCAGGCGGACGGAGAGCTTCTTGCGCGAAGCCTCGAAGACCCTCCTCACCATCGGCGCCGACCACCGTGCGCGCCGGCGCATCCGCGACCTCCCCTCCATCGTCGAAGAAGCCGCGCAAGGAAAAAAGCCCCCACCCGGCATAGCCCTCGTCGTCGGCAACGAAGAAGAAGGCCTCCCCAGCGAAGTCAAAGAACACTGCCGCGCCCTCCTGCGCATCCCCGGCACAGGCAACATAGAAAGCCTCAACGTCGCCCAAGCGGCAACCCTCTTCCTCTACGAACTCTTTGAAGCCTAGGTGAGGAGGAGGGATCCCCCGGGCGCATCCCCCGCCCCCTCCACAACCCACCGCTCGTACAACTGTACGAGCGGGGGAGATTTGAAGTTGAGGGCGTTTTGTCAGCCTACAAAAAAGGCACGCAGCCTGCAAACCGCGCGCCTTCACTCTTCAATCCCCATACCCCGAAGGCTTAACGCCGTAGGCCCTGCAAAAAATCACTCTTTCGCAAGCGCCGTCAGGATTTTGTCGAACACCGCCGCGAAACACCTCAGCTCCTTCTTCCCGT
>JAITNO010000018.1 GCA_031290405.1 Spirochaetaceae bacterium | reverse complement strand
CTGAGGTCTCGTGTGGGGCGCGCCGGACGGAGGCGGGGTCCCGCGAGGATTGCGCGGGGTCCCGCGAGGTTTGCGCGGGGTCCCGCGAGAGTTGCGCGGGGTCCCGCGAGGATTGCGCGTGGGCGGCCGGCGCGTGGGCGTGGGGGTTTCGGTTTTGGGTGCGGGCTCCGGCTGGACGCCGGCGCTTCGACGGGCTCACCAACCGGCGCCGCAAGGGGCGCTCATAGGAACGGGGGCGGGCGCGCCCCCCTCGATGATCGTGCCTTCTATCACTCTCTCTCGTCCCGAGAGGTCTTTCGTGCAGGCGATGTCGCGGTAGCCGGAACCCTCCATCAGTCTGATTATTTCTTTTATCTGGCTGGGGGCGGCTTCGAGGAGGAGGCGGCCGTTTGGCAGCAGGCGCGGCGGCGCGGCGGCGATGATCTTCCTTATGGGGGAGAGGCCGTCGGGGCCGCCGTCCAGGGCGAGGCGGGGTTCGCCCTGGACTTCCCGTGCGAGGGTGGGGATTGTTGCGCTGGGGACGTAGGGGGGGTTGGAGACGATAAGGTGAAAGCGCGCGGCGATGTTGTCGAAGAGGTCGCTGTGGATGAGGGACAGGGGGCGGGCGGCGCCGAAGAGCCGCGCGTGGTTTGCGCGCGCGACGGCGAGGGCGGCTTCGCTGAGGTCGGCGGCGCTGGCCTTTATGCCTGGCCGTTCGTCCAGCAGCGCCAGGGCTATGGCTCCACTGCCGCAGCAGAGGTCGAGGACGCTGACGGCCTTTGTCTGTGCGCGGTCGATGGTTTCGAGGGCCGCCTCGACGAGGGCCTCCGTCTCGGGGCGCGGAACGAGGACGTCTTTGTTTACGAGGAGCTCTATATGGCGGAACGCCTTGCGCCCGACGATGTAGGCGACGCACTCTCCCCGCAGGCGCCTCGCGATGAGGCTTTCATACGCGGTGCGCTGGGTGCGGCCCAGAACGCGGTCTGCGTGGAGCGCGATGTGTGTGCGGTCGGCGTCGAGTGTGTGGGCTAAGAGGAGTTCGGCGTCGAGCGCGGGCGTCTGGATGTCCGCTTCCCGGAGCCGTTGCGTTGCTTCCTTGAGCGCATCCTTGACGGTGGTCATCCGGCGTGGGCCGCGCCTCTAGGCGTGGCCGGCGCCCTGGAGCGTTTCCTCGCGGGCGCTGAGTTTGAGGGCGTCGAAGAGGCCGGCGAGGTCGCCCTGCATGACAAGGTCGAGCTTGTAGAGGGTCAGATTGATGCGGTGGTCGGTAAGACGGTTCTGCGGGAAGTTGTACGTGCGGATGCGCTCGGAGCGGTCGCCGGAGCCGACTTGGGTTTTGCGCGCTTCGCTGCGCTGGGCGTTCTTCTTCGCCTCCTCCAGCTCGAAGAGGCGGGCGCGCAAGACGCGCAGGGCCTTCGCCTTGTTCTTGATCTGGCTCTTCTCGTCCTGCTGGATGACGACCAAGCCGCTGGGGAGGTGGGTTAAGCGCACGGCGGAGTCGGTTGTGTTGACGCACTGCCCGCCGGGGCCGCCGGCGCGCATCACATCCACGCGGAGGTCTTCGGGCTTGATCTCGATCTCCGTCTCTTCGGCTTCGGGCAGCACGGCGACCGTCACGGCGGAGGTGTGGATGCGCCCGGAGCTCTCCGTTTCGGGGACGCGCTGCACGCGGTGCGCGCCCGACTCGTAACGAAGGTTCTCGTACACGTTGCCGCCGGCGATGGAAAAGACGATCTCCTTGTAGCCGCCCAGCTGCGTCTCGTTTGCGTTCATGATCTCGAACTTCCAGCCCCGCGTTTCGGCGAAGCGCGCATACATTCGGTAGAGGTCGGCGGCAAAGAGCGCGGCCTCGTCGCCGCCGGTGCCCGCCCTAATCTCCATGATGATGTTCTTTTCGTCAAGCGGGTCGCGCGGGATGAGCAGCGCCTTGAGCGCTTCGCCCGTCTGGGAAAGCTGCTCTTCCAACTGGGCGAGCTCCTCTTTGGCAAGCTCGCGCATACCGGCGTCCTCTTCGTTCTGGACGATGGCCTTTGCGTCGGCTATCTGCGCCGCCACCGACTCGTTCCGCCGGTGCGCGTCGGCCACTTCCCCCAGGCGCGTCCATTCCTTCATCACCTCGCGGTATCGGTTCTGGTCTTTAACCAGGTCGGGGTCTTGTATCAGCGCGTCCAACTCGCCGTATCTCTGGAGCAATGAATCAAGTCGTTCGTTCATGGCAAATCCTTTTGGGGCTTAGGGCCGCTCGGCAAAGACCGCTTTCAAGTCGACGGTGCACCCGGGCAGTACGTTGACGGCCAGCGCGCCGTCCTCGTTCACGGTATGAATTGCCGGCAGGAAGCCGTTTTTCTCAAAATGGTAGACGGCGACGCTCCGCTTGTCAATGTCCACAATCCAGTATTCGCGGACGCCTGCGTCGTGATACTTGTTGAACTTGGAGAGGAGGTCGTTCGTCGCCGTCGATGGGGAAAGAATCTCGATAACGAGGTCGGGCGCGCCGTTGCAGCCCCGGTCGCTTATCTTCGAGGCGTCGCACACCACAACAATGTCCGGCTCAAACACGGTGTCGTCGCTCTTGTCGGCTTTGGGGAACAGCCTGACGCCAAAAGGCGCGGGAAACGCCTCGCAAGGCTTGCCCTTCAAAAAGGCGTACAGCTGATAGAACAAGTCGCCCAGCGCCCGCTGATGGGCCGTCGTCGGCTGCCCCATCATGTACGCCTCGCCGTCGAGCAATTCCCAGCGCTCCCCTTCGGGCAAGACAAGAAGATCCGCGTATGT
>JAITNO010000010.1 GCA_031290405.1 Spirochaetaceae bacterium | reverse complement strand
CTACCGACCCCATGAATCTCTTGAGTTCTTGACGCCGGCGGAGTTTTGCGCCAATCTGGGCTTATCCATCCCACGGACGGCGCGTGTCCTATAGGTAGTGAGCACGGACAGCGGGCTTGTCTTTTTTCAGGATGCGGTCTATCGTCGCCGGACTTGCACACGTGAGTTTTTGCCTCATTTCGTCCGTGACGCCGAAGGCCGGCCAGTCCGCGATGAAGGACATCTGCCGACGAAGCAGCGGACAAAGTATTTTGCCGTACTTATGCCGGAAAAACGCCCAAACGCGCCTCAGAACGATCGCGAAGACCTCGTCGCATTTCTTCCTGCCGCGGCGGTTCGCGGGCCGCTTTCGTTTTTCCGCCTTGATTTTTACCGCTCCGCCTTTCTCGCACAGCAACGCCTCTTTCGGCTGCTTCCCCAGCAATTTGACGGCGTATTTCCCGTCGTATCCAGTCTGTTTTACAAACTCGTCCGGCAGTGCCGCTTTTTCCTTGCGCGACGCCTTGCGGCAGTCCTTGCGGAAACTTTCCGCAATCTCTTTCCTGGTGCCCATGCTTATCCTCATTTTGGCCTCCGGCAGTCGTTTCTACCTTCGGCTTTTTTTTGGGCGTCATTTTCGTTGAGGCACCAGGGCCAGCGCATTAAAAATCGTATTTCCTTGTATTATAAGGATTTATGCTTCGATATTAAAAATTTATGTAAAGAGCTAATTCCTTATCTTATAAGGAATAAAAATTTTTAATGCGCTCGCCCTGGTTGAGGCACCGCGCCCTCTTGACGACTAAGCTCGTTCTCCGTTAGGATAGGCAAGAATTTATTTTAATATCGTTATTCGATAAAAGAGGTGGACTATGGAAATCATGTGGATTCCTGGTGCCGTTCTTGTCGGGTTATTCTTAGGCTGGATGATTAGATGGTTTTATGCCAGATTTCAACTTAAAGCGAGCGAACGGCTTGCCGAGAGGATTACACGGGATGCAATAAAAGAAGCTGAAGCTACCAAGAAAGAGATGCTGTTAGAGGCAAAGGAAAAGCTTATCAGCGAACAGCACCAGCAGGAGAGGGAGACTCGGGAAAGAAGGGCGGAATTGCAGCGGTTTGAGCACCGTGTTGCTCAAAAAGAAGATGTTCTTGACAAAAAGATCCGGCAAGTTGAACGGACGGAGCAGCAATTTGTCGAGAAGGAAAAGGTTTTTCGCAAGCGCGACGAGGCACTCTGCGGCGAAGAGGCGCGGTATCGCACGGAGCTTGAGCGGATTTCGGGCTTGAGCGCGGAAGAGGCGAAGGCGCTCATCATCCGCGATTTGGAGAACGACGCCAAACACGACGCTCAGACCATCATCAACAGGATTGAAAGCGAGGCGAACCTTGCCGCCGAAAAGAAGGCGAAGGACATTCTCGTTACGGCCATCCAAAGGCTCTCCGCCGAGGTAACCGGAGACATCACCATTTCCACGGTGCCGCTCCCCGGCGACGAGATGAAGGGGCGGATTATCGGGCGCGAAGGACGGAACATCCGCACACTCGAGACGATTACCGGCGTCGATGTGATCATCGACGATACGCCGGAGGCGGTGGTGATCTCGTGCTTCGACCCTGTGCGGCGTGAAATCGCCAAGGTGGCGATGGAACGGCTTATCACCGACGGCCGCATCCATCCCGCCCGCATCGAAGAGATTGTGGGCAAAGTCTCGAAGGACATCTCGCAAAAGATTTTCGAGGAGGGTGAGAAGGCCCTCTACACGCTGGGCATCCACAACATAAGCCAGGAGGCCATCCGCGCGTTGGGGCGCCTCTACTTCCGCACGAGTTACGGTCAGAATGTGCTTTCCCACTCGAAAGAGGTTGCGATGATTGCAAGCACGCTGGCCGCCGAAGTCGGGGTGAACCGCGAGCTGGCAAAGCGGGCGGCGCTTCTTCATGACATTGGGAAGGGCGTCGAGACGGACAGCGACCTGAATCACGCCGAAATCGGCATGGACATGGCGCGGAAGATGGGTGAAGACCCGCGCATCATCAACGCGATTGGCAGCCACCACGGCGATTTGGAACCCACCTGCATCGAAAGCGTCATCGTTCAGATTTCCGACGCCATCTCCGCCGCCCGACCCGGCGCGCGCAAGGAAACGATGGACAGCTACACCAAACGACTGAAAAACCTCGAGGACATAGCTCTAAGCTTCAACGGCGTCGAAAAGTCTTTCGCCATACAAGCCGGACGCGAACTCCGCATCCTCGTGTACAACGACCTCGTGAGCGATGAACAGTCAGGCGTCCTCGCCCGCGACGTAGCCCGCCGCATCGAGAACGACCTCCGCTACCCGGGCAGAATCAAAATCACCGTCGTACGCGAAACCAGAATAGTCGAATACGCCCGATAATCAATGAACACTCTGTGCATTCTTTTGGTCGGCGACGTGGTGGGCGAAAGCGGGCTTGCCGCGCTGGAAGGCCTTCTTCCGGCAACCAAGGCCCATTATGCCGCGCAGCTCGCCGTCGTAAACGGCGAGAACGCCGCCGACGGCTTCGGCATGACCGGCGACTCCGCCCGACGGATCTTCGCCGCGGGGGCCGACGCAATCACTACGGGCAACCACATCTGGGAAAAGCGTGACTTCCTCCCCTTTATGGAAGCTGACGAGCGCATCCTCCGCCCGGCAAACTACCCCGCCGGCGCGGCCGGACGCGGCAGCGCGACAATCGGCAAGCTGTTCGCGCGCGCGCTTCTCGTCAACCTGCAAGGCCGCGAGTTTATGACGCCCATCGACTGCCCCTTCCGCACCTTCGACGCCTTGTATCAACAGCAGACGCAAGCCATCGTCATCGTCGACTTCCACGCCGAATCCCCGCGCGAGAAGGAGGCCCTGGCCTTCTACCTTGACGGCCGCGCCGCCGCCGTCGTCGGAACCCACACCCACGTACAGACCGCCGACGAGCGCATTCTCCCCGAGGGAACCGCCTACATTACCGACCTGGGAATGTGCGGCGCGCGCGACGGCATCATCGGCATGGACAAAACCATCTGCCTGGGCAGAGTCAAAACCCAAGTCGCCTACAAGATGGAAAGCGCCAAAGGCCCCGCATTCATCCAGGGGGTCGCCGTAACCATCGACCTCGCGCGCCGCAAAGCCCTTTCCATCGAACGCTGGACGCGCACAACCACACCGGTTACACCATGAGACTCCTCGTCCTCATCCCCCACCGTGACGCCCTCACCCATCTGCGCCGTGAAAAAGACCGTCTCTTTGCGGAAGGCTTTCACGGCGCCCATTCCTTTCCCCTCGTCGCCCCCCTGGCACAGCTTAGACGGCCCCTCTCATACGACGAATTAAGGCAGGCCGCCTCGTGGCTGTGCCAAGCCGCCCGCTGCGGGAAAATCACCCCAGGAGGTGCCGCCGCAACCCCCTTCACCCCGCAGTACGCCATCGCAGGCCACACCCTTACCCTGTCCGGCCTGCCGCTCCCTCCGCCTCCCCTCGGCGCAGACGCCCTCCAGCGCCGCTTCTCCCGCATCATCCTCTGCCAAACCCTCCAGGGCGGCGACTCACCCCTCCCCGCGCTCACCCCCCCCATCCCCTTCCGCATCGCCTCACTCGCCAACATGATCATCCGCGCCCTCGGCCCCCC
>JAITNO010000129.1 GCA_031290405.1 Spirochaetaceae bacterium | reverse complement strand
CGTCAAGTTCCAGAAAATCCACATCAGACAGAACTACCTCGAATTGGCCAGCCTTAATTTTCTCCCAGAACAGCCGTGTTTCCGCCATTTTGTCCGGAGCGTCTTGTTGGTCCAAATGGCTGATGACCGAGGTGTCAAGATAAAGTTTAAGTTCTTTCATGCTCCTATCCTACCACAACACCGCCGCACAGGGCAACCACCCTCCGCTTGGTAGGCGGCCGCATCCGCAATCGCTTGCAACGCCAGAAACGCGCCCTCAAACCAGCAGAGAGCGCCCCCAAGCGGGGCAACGCGCCCCTCAAACGCAAAGCATATTGCACAGGGCGCAGCGCCGCAGGCCGCAAAAAGCGCCCCCAGCGCCTCCAAGCGCTTGACACTTTTGCACGCTCATCCCATACTGAACCCACATCCTGCAAACAGGGGGCACTTTCAACCCGGAAGTGTACACTTTCAGCCCGGAAGTGTACACTTTCAACTCGGAAGTGTACACTTTCAGCCCGGAAGTGTACACTTTCAACTCGGAAGTGTACACTTTCAGCCCAGAAGTGTACACTTTCAACTCGGAAGTGTACACTTTCAATGCTTGATGGGAACAACATAAGGAGGCATATATGCCGCATAAAAAAGACTGGTTGCAAGGCAGCCGGCAAGAAACGCTCGGCAAGGCGGAACTGTGGACAAACACCCTAGGCGCCGTCGAAACCGGCTCCGGCACGAACGCCGCCCGCTGGGGCATCCCCGCGCCGCTGCTGGACGCGCTCAAGACCCAGACGGCAAGCTGCGCCGGGCTCCTGGCCAAGACAAGCGAGCCCGAACAGGCAACGTCGGTCGTCCGCTGGCAGTGCACGACAGCCTTCGCGCTCTTGAAACAAACCATGCGCCAGATGCACCGCTTCTTTTATCTGCCCACCTTCCCCGAAAACGAGCTGTCCCGCCTGGGCCTCGAGCCGCACAGCAAAACGCGCTCCGAGCAGACCGAACCCAAAATCCACGCCGGCAGCAAAGTAAAACTCCTCACCTACGGCCAAGTCATGATGATCTGCTGGGTCGAAGAAACCGGCGAACAGCGCATCCCCAGAGACATGGACGGCCTCATGCTCTTTACGCGGATAAGCGACGAACCCATCACCGAAACCTCAGAGCTCCACGAATCGCAACGCTATACGACGCACCGGTTCATCCTCGACTACCCCCAGGAGCTGCGCGGCAAAACCGTCTACTGCTCCCTCCGCTGGGAAAGCGCATCCAACGTCCTGGGCCCCTGGAGCCTGATAGGGAGCTTCATGATTCCGTAGTCTTGCGGCGGGAAGACAGAAAATCGCAATAGTGTTGTGGAGGCGCTTATTTTCAACTTTAATGCCAATATTGAAGAACACAATTATCAGCCTGTTCCGGTTGAACGGCAATTGTTCTTAGAGGGGCTGCGCCCATAAGTCTGGGCGGCGCCCACCTCATCTGCTACAGTCTGACTATCTTCGATTTTGTGAGGATTTCGGCGCCTTCTTCGCCGATGAGGATGTCGTTTTCATAGCGGCAGCCGCCCTGGGCGGGGTCGTAGAGGCCGGGCTCGATGGTGAAGATCATGCCGCGTTCGATGTGCCCGTGGGCGTCGGCGTTGCGGCGGAGGTAGGGGGCTTCGTGCACGTCGAGGCCGACGCCGTGTCCGAGGCCGTGGGGCATGGCGCATTTTTCTTTTTTGAAGAAGTCGTCGACGGCGAGCGCAACGTCGCGGGCGGGGATTTTTGCTTCGGGCTTTTTGCCTTTGAAGGTTTCCGCGACGATGTTGTATGCGACGGCAAACGCTTTTTCGACGAGTTGGAGTTGGCGTTCCTGCGCTTTGCTGGGCGCGCGGGCGAAGCTCATGGTTACGTCGCTGGAATAGCCTTGCAGGACGATGCCGAAATCGAGTATGGAGAGTCCTTTGTCGGCAAAGGCGCCGGCGGTGTAAGAGGGGAAGCAGTGGATTCCAAAGCTGCGCGTGGGGCCTGCGGCGAGGGTCTGGAAGCCGGTGCCTTCGCAGCTGCGCGCCCTGCATTCGGCTTCGATGAAGAGGGCGACGTCGGTTTCGGTCTTCAATGTTTTATCGACGACGTTCTTTTCTACGAGGTCGATGATCTCGTTTGTTTTTTCGGCCAGGAGGCGGTAGAGGCGGATTTCGTCGGCGTCCTTCACGGCGCGGAGTCTTTCAAGTTCGGCCCGCGCGCCTTCATTGCGGCAGAGGACGTCGTAGTCGGAAAGGTTTTCCACATATTTAAGAAACGCAGGGTAGGATGTCCGGGCGGGCGTCTCGATTCTGCCGCCGTAGGGGGTTTTGAAATAGGCGGCGGCGGCTTTTGCCGCGTGGTTGGCGTTCAAATCGAATTTGGCGTAGGGCAGCACGTCGTCGGCGTTGGCGTGGAGGGCGGCCATGTTCACGTCCCAGGGGACGAGCAGGCACTTCCGCGTCGCCGAAAGAAAAACGAGCGCGTCTCCGGGTTGGCCGGTGAGGTAACGCACGGACTTGTCGCGGTTGTGCTCGGCGTCTTCCAGGATGAGCAGGCTGATGCCTTCCTTGGCCATCCAATCGTATATCTTTTCGCGGCGTTCAACAAAACTCATGGGGTCTCCTTCTGCGGGCAAATCTTTCGCAATTTTGCCTGCCCCTCGTTAATCAGCGCGTCCCTAACGGTGTGGGTGAAAAAGCTGGGTAACGATTTTTCCGTCTTCAAAAAGGTAGCGCAGATAGAGTTTGTTTTCAAGTTCACAGCCGTCGCCGGCGGCAAAACGCCGAATCTCCGCCGCCATGTCCGCAATCGCGCGCCTTGCAAGGAGCTCGCGTTCCTGGGCGAAGCAATAGCGCCCTGCGGGGAGGGCGACTTCTTCGTGGATTTCCCCGTCATACAGCTCAAAACCGGCGCATTGCAGCTCCAGAGGCTCCGCCTGAAAGCAAAAGAGCAACTCGCCTTCGGCGGAGGCGACGGCGGAGGCGGCGACGTTAAACGGATCGAGCGCGTCGTCCCGCACGTAAGAGATTGGCCGGTACAGCTCTAGGCGCATCACGTTGGCCATTTAATAATCCGCCCCGCTTTCCGCTTCGCCGCCCGTCCATTCCCAGCTCTTCCAGCGTTCAAGCTCCTTTTGACGCACAAAGTCAAAGATGATCTCGCCCTGCCGCCCGTCCCGTTCTTCGGCAATCGCGCTGGTTTGCGTTTCTTCAATGGCGGAGGCTTGATTTTTCATGTGGAGCGATATTTGACTTAACTCAAGGTTGCGCTTCGCCTCCCGCGCCGAGCCGTCGGCCTTGAGGGCGCCCTGAAAATCGTCCGCGGCGCCCTTGAAATCCCCGCGCTCAAAGCGCACGACGCCGCTGTTGTAGCGAATCCGGTAAAGAAGATTGACGTTTTCCGCCGGCGAGGCCAGGCCCTCTTCGGCCTTCAGAAAGCGTTCGAGGGCGGCTTCCTGCTGCTCGAGCACAAGATACGCCGTGCCGAGCGCGAAGTCCGCATAGGGGGCCAGGGACGGGTTCTCGCGCGCCAGGAGGTACGCGCCGACGGCCTCGTTCATCATCCCCCGCGAAAAATAAAAGTTCCCTTCGACGAGCTGCAGCTTTCCCCCGACGCCCTCGCACGCACAAAAGAGCGCGATAAAGCAAACCAAAGGCGCGCACGCCCGTTTTTTCATCGGTAACGCCATGCGCGGAGTATAAGCCGAACGCCCTTCTTGTGCTAGAGCGCGGCGGGGTAGAGGAGAGCGCCGTAGGAGGCAAAAAGCGACTGGGACGTGCCCTCCTCTAAAGCGCGGCGCAGGAAAACGCATAAATAATGTCGTGAAAACAACAATGATATGCGCGGCGCTGTTTGCGGCGGCGGGCTTTTTATGCGCGGCGGCGGAGGAGGCGCCCGAGGCGCCTGACGCGCTTTCTTTTATAAAAGAACGCTTCGGGTTTGAACTGCTTCAGGCGGGCTCGTGGGAATACGACGGAATCATGGCCAACAGGCTGAAAATCGCGCTCTCCGCGCCCTTCGGCTTGTCTTTCCGCAGCGAGCTGCTGGATAGGCGCGCCGCGCCGCCGAAAGACGGCTGGACATCCGGCGTGAGCGTCTTCGCCGTCGCCCTCTATCAGCGCGAAACCAATTCGCGCGTCCTCTACGGGCAGCTTCAAACGTGGGGGCTTGACGCGCGAACGCGGAACGTGTGGGCCCATGCGACGCCTTATTTTGAAACGCACAGGGCGAGCGGCGCGGACGTGCGAACGGAGGCGTTGGCAAGCGGCAAAGATTCGTGGTATGTGGCTGTGGGGTCGCCTCTGGCTCCGCTGTTTGACGGCAATGCGGCGTTTCCTGTTGGGCTTAAAGCGAAAGTCGACGCTGCGATTGCCATTGACGCCGAAAGAAACGCGCTCTATCAGGTGGGGAGCGATTTCCACTTTGGCAATGGCAAAAAATCGGATGCGAAGCTCCGTTTTGAGGGGATGTTTTCGGGCAAAACCGTTCCCGAACGCAAACAGAGTACCTGGTTTTCCGACAAACCGTATCTTCCACCGCGGAGGATGGATTTTTACGCGCTCAATGTTACGTTTTCCAGCCCGTATGTGAGCTTTTCGTCTGATTTTGCCCACAGTGAGGTCTTTGCAATGGGCGAAGGCGTCTATGTCAACGGCGCCGTCCGCATAGGGGATGCGCCCTGGCGCGTGTCCTTTGCCTGCGACGGCGCGGGAACCGGCTACAGCGCGAGCGACGGGAGCATCCCCGGCTCAGGCTTGAGGGCCGGCGGGAAGTTCGAATGGTTCGGGAAGCGGAATATGCTGATTCTGGCTTCAACAAGCCTTAGGGCAGCCGCCGTGGGGAAGCCCTTCGACCGGTTTTCAACCAAGCTTGCCTATCGCTTCCCCATTATGAAGGGGTTTTTCATAACGCCGTCCCGCGTTTCCTTTGAATTTGAAAGGGACGCCCAGAACCCGGCGCAGGTCGAGGATCGGTATGTCGCCTTTGCCGGCATGAACGCCGGTCCCCTCCGTCCGGCTGTGCGTTTTACCTATAATGAGTATGTTAAGACGGATGTCGAGATATCCGCGCCGGTGTATGTTGTTACGCTCAAGGGGGCGTTTTCGTATAAAACCCAGCCGGAAAAGGACGATGTTTTCACCCTGTCGCTCGGCGCGTCGATGCAAGGAAAGCTGGGCAGGCTGAGCGTCAGAATCGCAAAAAAAGAAAAGGAGGAAGGGCTTGATTATTATCTTTCATGGAGGATTGGGAAAAAATGGTAGGGTTTGTCTGTGGGTAACGCAAGGCGAACCATCCTCTAACAGTACCTATTTGTGATAAATGTGTTGGCGTTTTCAAAAACTTACCTTTTTGTTGTCTTGACATTATGTTGATTTCAATTAAAGATTGAGGAAATTCATTTTTGGAGGAATTTCTTATGAACGAAATTGATTTTTCTAAGACCCCCGTGCCGGAGATTTACGGCTCAAACTGTTTTTCCAACGCGCTGATGCGGGAGCGGCTCCCTAAAAACGTCTATAAAGAGATTTTAGCGATTCAGGCGGGCGAAAAAGAGCTGACCCTTGACATAGCCGAGGTGGTGGCCGCCTCGATGCGCGACTGGGCGCTGGGAAAGGGGGCGACGCACTACACGCACTGGTTCCAGCCGATGACGGGCTTGACCGCCGAAAAGCACGACTCTTTCATCTCCCCGCTGGGAGACGGCAGGGTGATCATGGAGTTTTCGGGGAAGGAGCTTATCAAGGGCGAGCCCGACGCATCGAGCTTCCCCTCCGGAGGGCTCCGCGCGACTTTTGAGGCCCGCGGCTACACGGCGTGGGACGTTACCAGTCCGGCGTTCCTCAAGCAGGATACGACGGGGACGACGCTCTGCATCCCGACAGCGTTTATTTCTTATTACGGACACGCTCTTGACATGAAGGTGCCGCTGCTCCGCTCGATGGACGCACTGAACAAACACGCGATGCGGGTCCTCCGCGCGATCGGCAACACGACGACAAAGCGCGTTACCACGACGGTCGGTCCCGAACAGGAGTATTTCCTCGTCGACAAATCCTTCTACGACAAGCGCAGCGACCTCCTCCTCACCGGCAGGACGGTGTTCGGCAATGTGCCTCCCAAGGGGCAGGAGCTTGAGGATCAGTATTTCGGCGCGATTAAAGAGCGCGTCGCCACGTTCATGCGCGAACTGAACTATGAACTCTGGAAGGTCGGCATTCCCGCGAAGACTCAGCACAACGAGGTTGCCCCGAATCAGTTTGAGCTCGCGCCGATTTACAGCACGACCAGTCAGGCCGTCGACGCGAACCAGCTCGTTATGGAGACGATTCACAGCGTGGCGAACAGGCACGGAATGCAGGCGCTCCTCCACGAAAAGCCCTTTGCCGGCGTGAACGGTTCCGGCAAGCACAACAACTGGGCGATGGCGACGGACGACGGCGTAAACCTCTTTGAGCCGGGTGAAAATCCTGAGTCGAACGCCCGCTTCCTCCTCTTCGCCTCCGCCGTTGTCGAGGCTGTCGACCGGTACGCGCTCCTCTTGCGCTCGTCGGTTGCGACCAGCGGCAACGAACACCGGCTCGGCGCGAACGAGGCCCCCCCCGCCATCGTGTCAATCTTCTTTGGCGGTCCGCTCACCGAGATTTTCGACAACATCGCCGACGGAAAAGCTTCGTCAAAGAGCGAATCCGGCACGAAGATTGAGCTGGGCGTTACCAGCCTGCCAAAACTCCCCAAAGACGTTTCCGACCGCAACAGGACCAGCCCCTTCGCCTTTACCGGCAACAAGTTTGAGTTCAGGATGGTCGGCTCGGCGCAGTCGATTGCCACGCCCAACACCTGCCTAAACGTTGCCGTGGCGCAGGTTCTGTCCGAATTTGCCGACAAGCTTGAAAAAGCGGACAAGAAAAACGAGGCGATTGAGGCGATAATCAAGGCATCCTACGGCAAACACCGCCGCGTCGTGTTCAACGGCAACGGCTATTCCGAAGAGTGGGTAAAAGAAGCCGAGAGACGGGGCCTTCCCAACGTCATTGGCACGCCCGACGCCCTCTCGGTGCTGGTAAGCGCCGACGCCGTCAAGCTGTTCGAGGATCACAAGGTTCTTTCAAAGGACGAGATGGAGAGCCGCTACCACATCTACCTTGAAAACTATTCGAAGCAGGTCAACATCGAGGCGGGAGTGGCCATTGACATGGCCCGCCGTTCGATATTCCCGGCGGTCAGCTCTTACGGGGCGCAGCTTGCACGCGACGCGGCGGCTCTTGCGGCGATTTCCGCCGATTCAAAGCCGCAGGAGATGCGCGCCAAGAAGATTGCGGAACTGGCGGCGGCCCTCTTCAGCGAAACGGTAAAGCTGGAAAACGCGCTCCAGGAAGCGCAGAGGATCGAGGACGCCTTTGCCCAGGCAAAGACCTACAACGAAAAGGTAAAGGCGGGAATGGAGGCGACGCGCTCAAAAGCCGACGCCCTTCAGAAACTCGTCGCCAAGGGATCCTGGCCCTATCCCGAATACGAGGATCTGCTGTTCAGACTGTAAGGAAGGGATTGACGACAAAAGGGGAGGGGGGAGCAACGATGGAAGCTTGATTGCGTCTTAAAAATCGCCGCCATTCATCGCCAGCCCCCCTCCCTTGTTTACACTTCCCAGAGCCACGTCGAAAGATAACGTTCGCCGGTGTCGGGAAGGACGACGACAACAGTTTTGCCCTTGTTTTCGGGACGCTTGGCGATGGTAAGAGCCGCTTCAAGCGCTCCGCCGGAAGAGATGCCGATAAGGAGCCCCTCTTTCTTAGCCGCCTCTCGCGCGGCGTTGCCGGACTTCACGTCGTCAGTCTGATAGATCTCGTCAACAAGCGCCATATCCAAGACTTTGGGGACAAACCCCGCGCCGATGCCCTGAATCTTATGCGGCCCAGGCTGCCCGCCGGAAAGAACCGGCGACGAAGCGGGCTCCACAGCGACAACCTTGACCGACGCCTTCTTCGATTTAAGGAACCGTCCCGCGCCGGTAATCGTGCCGCCGGTGCCCACGCCGCCGACAAGGATGTCGACTTTGCCTTCAGTGTCGTCCCAAATCTCAGGCCCCGTGGTCTTTTCGTGAATCGCGGGGTTTGCCGCATTGTCAAACTGCTGCGGGATGAAGGAATTCGGCGTCGCGGCGGCAATCTCGTCCGCTTTCGCAATCGCGCCCTTCATGCCCTTCGCGCCTTCGGTAAGCTCCAGTTGGGCGCCGAACGCCTTTAGAAGCTTGCGCCGCTCGATGCTCATCGTTTCGGGCATCGTCAAAATCAGCTTGTAGCCCTTTACCGCGCAGATGTAGGCCAAGCCAATGCCCGTGTTGCCGCTCGTCGGCTCAATCACCGTCGTGTCCGGCTTGATTTTCCCCGCCTTCTCAGCCTCTTCGATCATCGCGAGCGCAATGCGATCCTTCACGCTGTGCAACGGGTTGAAGCTCTCAAGCTTTGCGTAAACCGTCCCCCCGCCGGAGTCCATTTTGTTAATTCTCACAATCGGGGTCTTCCCGATCAGATCCGTGATTTTTTCTGCTTTAGCCATGATAAACCTCCACGTTTATATCTTAGTACTTGAGTCGGGATTATGAATTCATAACGCAAAAAGGTCAAGAGGCGCCACAGGGAGCCACAGGCTCTTTTTGCGGCCTACGGCGCTACGCCCCCAGCAATGCGCTTTGAGTTTGCAAGCGGCTTTCCCCAGCCTTCGGCTTTGTTTTTGCAGAGAAGAGAAGAGGGGAGGAGGGGGGCACGCCCCCCTGAGCGCGCACTTCGTTGCGCGCTACCCCCCAAGCAGGGGGCGCGCGCCCCCCCGCAACGCCCCCCCCGTCAGGGCCAGCGCATTAAAAATCGTATTTCCTTGTATTATAAGGATTTATGCTTCGATATTAAAAATTTATGTAAAGAGCTAATTCTTTATCTTATAAGGAATAAAAATTTTTAATGC
>JAITNO010000072.1 GCA_031290405.1 Spirochaetaceae bacterium | reverse complement strand
GTTCCGAAAATCCCGTTGATGAACGAGACTGTTGCCTTGTTGGACAGGCGCATGAGCTGTTTGAATGCTCCGTCAAAAACGTGCGGCGTTTCGCGCTCTGTTTTTCTGATGTTTTTTTTCTTTGCCGGCATGGTATATCATCGGAGGTTTTTGCAAAAGGTTTTCTAAAAAAAGCAAACCAACTTCTTTGCAGAAGTGCGCGACGGCGTCAAACGCGAAGTCTCCCTGCTTCACGGTCTTGCGGTCGAAATGGGTTTGCACCGGCGCCTGGGAGCGCAGCGAAGCTCCCGCCGCGCGGGTCGTGCTTATCCCCCCGAATCTCCAGCGCCTTCCGCTCAGGCGCGTCGGGCTTTTTTTGTTTTCCGCGGGGCTTGGTGGGGCGTCAAAAACGCCTTCACCCTCAAGCTTTCTCTGCTCGAAGCCCCCCGTCGTGCCGTGACGGGTATCCGTCATGCCGTGACGGGGGCTGCCGCAGGGGGAGACTTCCCCCTCCTCTTGTGCTATGCTGGGGCCGTCTGTTGGTTTTCCGCGCTGACATACGGAGGTTGTTTTGAAGGAAGATTTTGTTGTTACCGCGACGCGTTCCATGAAGGGCTATGCCTCCCTTGTGCTGGAGCACCTCGTCAAGATGCCAAGCTTTGCCCCCTTTGCGGAAGGCATGAACGGCGTCGACGCCTTGAGCGTCGACCGCTTCGCCGACGGCGAGATGGAAGTCGTCCTGAACGCGTCGATTCGCGGCAAAGAGGTCGTCCTGTTCTCCGGCGCCGCCCGCAACGAGGCGGGCATCGCCGTCGAAGAAGCCAAGATCGAGCTCTACCACACCATCGACGTGCTCGCCCGCTCACAGGCAAAGAAGATCATCGTCTTCGAGCCCTACGTCTCCTGCGCCAGGAGCGACCGGACGATGCGGCGCAGCTCCGTAGGCCTCTGGGTCCATTTCAAAACGCTCACCGCGCTGGGCGTCGACCACATCGTCACCTATCAACTCCACTCCGACAAGTCAAAGTCCATGCTCGACCCCACCCTCTGCGTGCTCGACGACATCGACGCCTTCAACCTCCTGTCGAAATACATCTGCGACAAGTACATCCGCGACAAGGAAACCCTGGACGCCGTCGTCCGCAAGGAATGGGTCTTCTGTTCGGTCGACGCCGGCGGCGAAAAGATCGCCCGCTCCTTCGCCAATTCGTTCGGCACTCAGCTCGTTGTGGCGCACAAGCAGCGCGATTACACCAAAACAAATACGATTGAGTCGATCCGCATCCTCTCCGCCGCGCCCATCAAAGGCAAAAAAATATGGATCGTCGACGACATGATCGACACCGGCGGCTCGGTAACGAGTCTTGCGCGCGCGCTCGCGCGGCGTAAGCCGGCGGAGATTAACATTATGGCGGTGCACGCGCCTTTTTCGGGGAAGGCTCAACAGCGCATTGGGAAGCTTTACAAGAGCGGCATCCTTAACCATCTGATTGTCGCCGACACGGTCCACTGCCTTCCGTCGATGCCGCTGGCTATGCCGCGCCTGGACGTTGTTTCTTCGGCGCGGCTGTCGGCAAACATCATCAGGAACATTATCGCCAATCATTCGATGTCCGGCATCCGCAAATCATTCAACGCGGAGGAATACATCAACAAGCCGGATCTGTTTTAAGAGGAGAGCGCCCCCACGCGGAGCCACAGAGAACACGGAGGGAAAAAGACGGCGGAGTATGATCTTACTCTATCCCTCTATCTCTGTCTTAACGCCGTAGTCCGCGGCAAAAATCACCGCTGGCCGTTGGATAGTTCATAAAGGGATATGAGCGGAGGGGCTTCGTTTTCGCCTTCGATTTTCGAGAGTTCTTCGAGGAGTTCTTTTCCCCGCCGCGAAAGCTTTTCGGGGATTTTTACGATGAGCTTGATGATGAGGTCGCCTTTGCGCCCGTTGATGGGGATGCCCTCCCCCCGCACGCGGAGGAGTTTTCCGTTTTGCGTGCCGGGATGGATTTTAACTTTAATCTTCTTGCCGTCGAGGGTGGCGACGAAGATCTCGCCGCCAATGCTTGCCTGCGTGATTGAAAGGGGCGCGGCGCAGTAGAGGTCGGCGCCTTCGCGCTCGTAATAGTCGCTGGGCTTGACGCGGACAAAGACGTAGAGGTCGCCTGAGGGAACGCCGTTGGGGCCCGCATCGCCTTGCCCGTGGAGGGCGAGGCGTTTGCCGTTTTCAACGCCGCTGGGTATGGTTACCATCAGCTTTTGTTTTTTTCTGACCAGCCCGTTGCCGCCGCATTCCTTGCAGGGATTTTCGATGATCGTCCCTGAACCGCGGCAGGCGGGACAGGTTGACGCCATCGTGAAAAAGCTCTGGCTCTGCCGTACCTGACCTGCCCCGCGGCAGGTGGGACAGGTTTTGCGGCCCGTCCCCCCCGAACCGCGGCAGGCGGGGCAGGCTTCGTGCCGCGTGTATTGCACTTCGACCTTGACGCCGTATACGGCGTCTTTGAAGGGGATTTCGATGTCATAGCGGAGGTGGTCGCCGGTCTGCACACGCTGCCCGCCGCCGAAGCCGCCGCCAAAGAGCTGGTCGAATATCGAGCCGAAGTCGCCGCCGCCGAAAATGTCCTCGAAGCCCTGAAAGTTGCGGAAGTCGTGCTGTCCGGCCATCCCTTCGACGCCGGCAAAGCCGTATTGGTCGTAGGCGGATTTTTTTTCGTCGTCGCCGAGTATCTCGTAGGCTTCGGTCGCCTCTTTGAATTTTTCCTCGGCGGCTTTGTCGCCGGGATTCTTGTCGGGGTGATGCTGGACGGCTAACTTGCGGTATGCCTTTTTTATTTCGTCCTTGGAGGCGTTTTTTTGCACCCCCAAAACCTCATAATAATCTCTTTTTGCCATATTTAATTTTAACCACTGACCACGGAAACCTCGCAGACCACAACGAACGCTCTTGATGGGCGTCCGTTCTGTCTGCGAGGTTCTGTGTATTAATCCGCTTAGTCGTTTACAACTTTGAACTCGGCGTCTTCGGCGCCTTTGGTTCCGCCGCCGCCCGGTGCAGCTCCCGGCGCACCGCCGGCTCCTGGCGCCCCTCCGGCTCCCGGAGAACCCTGTGAGCCCGGCTGCTGTTTGTAAAGCTCTTCGGCGATCTTGTAGGAAGCCTGCTTGAGCGTCTCGGTCTTGGACTTGATGTCCTCGACGTTGCCGCCTTCAAGGGCTTTCTTCACGGCGGCGGATGCTTCCTCAATCTTGGATTTTTCCTCCGCGCTTACCTTGTCGCCCAGCTCTTTCAGGTTTTTTTCGGCGCTGTAAACGAGGTTGTCGGCCTCGTTGCGGACTTCCGCTTTTTCCTTCTCTTTCTTGTCCTCGTTGGCGTGAAGCTCGGCGTCTTTTACCATCTTGTCGATGTCCGAGTCGGAGAGCCCCGATGAGCTTTCGATGCGGATTTTCTGTTCTTTTCCGGTGCCCAGATCCTTTGCCGAAACGTGAACGATGCCGTTGGCGTCGATGTCGAAGCTTACCTCAATCTGGGGAACGCCCCGCGGCGCGGGAGGGATGCCGTCCAGGTTGAAGTTGCCAAGCGTGCGGTTCTGGCCTGCCATTTCGCGCTCGCCCTGCAAGACGTGTATGGTGACGGCGTTCTGCCCGTCGGCGGCTGTGGAGAAGACCTGGCTCTTCTTTGTCGGAATCGTCGTGTTGCGCGTGATAAGCTTGGTCATCACACCGCCGAGCGTTTCGATGCCGAGGGACAGCGGGGTAACGTCGAGGAGGAGCACGTCCTTGACGTCGCCGCCGAGGATACCGCCTTGAATTGCGGCGCCGACGGCGACGGCCTCGTCGGGGTTTACGCCTTTGTTCGGTTCCTTCTTGAAGAGGTCTTTGACGATTTTCTGCACGGCGGGAATGCGGGTGGAGCCGCCGACAAGGAGCACCTCGTCAATTTTCTCCGCGTCCAGTCCGGCGTCTTTTAGCGCGTTGACGCAGGGGGTCTTTGAACGCTCAAGGAGGTCTTCGATCATCTGCTCGAATTTCGCCCGCGTGAGGCTCTTTTGCAGGTGCACCGCCCCGTTTGAGTCCATCGTGATGAACGGCAGGTTGATCTCGGTCGTCTGCGAGGCGGAAAGCTCGATCTTTGCCTTTTCAGCGGCCTCGCGAAGGCGCTGCATGGCCATAGGGTCCTTCCCTAAATCGATGCCTTTTTCCTTCTTGAAGTCGGCGATGAGCCATTCCTGAATGCGGCGGTCGAAGTCGTCGCCGCCCAGGTGGGTGTCGCCGTTGGTCGATTTTACTTCAAACACTCCGTCGCCGAGCTCGAGGATCGAGATGTCGAAGGTGCCGCCGCCCAAATCGTAGACGGCGATGGTCTTTTCTTTCTTCTGATCCTGCTTAAAGCCGAAGGCAAGAGAGGCCGCCGTCGGCTCATTGATGATGCGTTTGACGTCGAGTCCGGCAATCTTGCCCGCATCCTTTGTCGCCTGCCGCTGGGCGTCGTTAAAGTAAGCGGGCACGGTGATAACCGCCTCGCTCACCGTTTCGCCCAGGTAATCTTCGGCGGTTTTTTTCATCTTTTGCAGAATCATCGCCGAGATTTCAGGCGGCGAATGCTTTTTGCCGTTGATGTCGATGCGAACGTCGTCGCCCTGCTCGGCAACCTTGTAGGGCACGAGCTTCATCTCGTCGCTCACTTCCGAAAAGCGGCGTCCCATGAAGCGCTTGACCGAAAAAATCGTGTTTTGCGCATTGGTCGCCGCTTGATTCTTCGCCGGCGCGCCAACCAGAATCTCGCCTGAGTTCTTGAAGCCCACAATCGACGGCGTGGTCCTTCCGCCCTCGGCATTCTGAATAACGATAGGCTCTCCGCCTTCCAACACCGAAACGCACGAATTCGTCGTTCCTAAGTCAATGCCAATGATCTTTCCCATTTTAATCTCCTTAAACTTTTATTTGTTAATAATCACGAAGAAACTGTTCCTTCGTTCTCGGGCATCCAAACTTTCACCTTTGCCGGACGTACGACCCTGCCCTTCAGGGTGTAGCCCTTCATAAAATCCCAGGCGACTGTCGGCTCCTTTACCTCGGAAGACATTTCCGAGGCAAGAGCTTCGTGCCGCGACGGGTCAAACGGCGTTCCCGCCGAATCAAAACGATTAAGCCCCCATTTGTTTTCGAGGACGCCGTAGAGCCGCTGCTCAATCATCTTGATGCCCGTCTTAAGGGTTTCAAAATCAGCCTCGGTCTTGGCGGAATCTTCCGCCGCCTTCAGCGCTCGCTCGAAATCGTCAATGACGGGGATGATGTCCAGAAGCAGGCTTTGATTGGCAAAGTCAATCGCCTCCTGCCTTTCCTTAATCGTCCTCTTGCGGTAATTTTCAAAATCCGCCGCCTTTCGCAGGAACTGATCCTTAAAGTCCGTGTTTTGCTTTTCCGGTCCGGCTGTCTTTTCATCCGGCGCCTCGTCTTTCGGCGCGCTTTCAAACTGCGGTTCCAGGTCGCCTTCCGTTCCGGCTTTCCGGCTCTGCCTTTCGGACGAGGCAACGCCGTCCTGAGGTTCTTCCGAAGCCGTTTTTTCCGTTTCCTGCGTCTCGCTGTTGTTTTCCATGTTTTAATTACCTGTGCTTTATACCTATTTTTTTAATGGTGGGGCATTTTTGCACCACGGTTTCAAAATACCCGTTTTATAAGAAAACGTCAATAATCTTTTACCAAGACCTTTTCTGTTTTTGCCGCGAGCGGACAAACCCGACGATTGCGAAGACCAGGGAAACGGCCTGCTGGAATGCCAAAATCATATTGCCTTGTATCAGCATGATGACGCACATGCATATCAGCATTTCGGCGAAGAGGAGCCAACCAATGCTGTTTTTCTTGGCAAGAAGGTAGGCGCCCAAAAGAAAGCCGAATGTTACGCCGATTTCCAACACCTGCGTAAGCGTTGTGATGCCCTTAAAAGTGTAGACACTGTAGGATGCGCCCAGCAGAATCATCAAGTAGGTGAATATTTTGATGCTCCAGTCGAGGGCTCTGTTGATATTGTCGATCCGTTTCCACGCCATGACGAGTCCAAGCGCGAAGGACGGCGCGCCGGCCGCCTCGACCGCGCAGGCCATCCACGTTTGTTGTGCCGCCAAAAGGACGACCCATGCGGGCAGCCCCGCCAGGTACGCCGCCCAGCCGGCCATGCGCCACGTTCGGTCGTCGTCCAAGCCTTCCGCGTGGGAGAGGAGAACCTTTGCGAGGAGGTAGCCTGCGCCGCCCCAAATCTGGAGGAAAATATTCATATCCGGTTAATCGTTCGGCAGGCCGAAGAATTTGTTTGAGTTTTCCCAGAGGGCGTTTGCCACATCTTCGTCCGGCATATTGAGCATAAGGGCGAGGCGGCGCGCCGTCAAAGGAAGATACTTCGGCATATTCCGTTTGCCGCGGTATTCCGAAGGCACCATGAAGGGACTTTCGGACTCGATGAGTATGCGGTCAAGCGGCAGAACATCGACGGTTTCATGCAGATTCCGCGCGTTCCGGTAGGTAAGGTTGCCGGCGAAAGAAAAATAGAGGTTCAGTTTGAGCGCTCGCTTGGCGTATTCTGCGTTTTCCGAATAGCAGTGGAGGACGCCGCCCTTGGGCGGCAACCTATCGCGGAGGATTTCGATGACGTCGCGCCCCGCATCGCGGTTATGGACGATCACCGGCAGGTCGAGGCGGTTCGCCATATCGAGCTGTTGGATAAAGAGCTCGATTTGCGTCTTTCTGTCGCCGAACTTGTGGTAATAGTCCAGCCCTATTTCGCCAATGGCGACGACGCGGGGAAGCTGGGTGCTGTTTTTGATCGTCTGCTGCCAATCCTTGCCCGGGTTCTGCACTTCCGACGGGGAAACGCCGACCGCATAGTAGACGTTTAATGCGGATTTCAGGTTGTCGTAGACCTTTACAAAGTCGTGCAAGCTGTTGCAGACGGACATGATCCTCGAAACACCGGCTTGACGCGCCTCTTGCGTAATGAGGAGTTGTTTAATGGGGTCGTCGTCAATAAGCCCAACATGGGCGTGAGTATCAAAATACTGCATGGCTTTATTCCAAAAGATGATTCGAGTCCGCTGCCTTTTTAAGGCGGCGCCATTCCCTGCCAGCGTTCCTAACCAGCGCCATTAGTCTACATGACTTTCAGCGCTTTGTCAAGGGAATCGGCAATTGATTTTTACAGCGGCCCCCGGCGGCGCCGAATGCGCTTTTTGCGGCCTATGGCGCTGCGCCCGAAAGCGTCTGACCGCCGTGTCGTTCAAGCTGCGCGCCGAACCGTACAGACCGTGTGTCAAGCCGTACAGCCCAAGTCACGCTGGGTTCAGCCTGAGTCAGGCTGAACCCAGCGCGGGTGGGCCGCTCCCCGCTCTTCTATATGGCGGAGCCTTCCTGCCTTAGTGCGCAGAGACTCTCCGTCCCCTTTATCTTGAGCCTCTCAACCCCCCCTACCTTGAGCCTCTCAACGTCCGACCTTGAGAGGCTCAACCCCCTCATCTGGACTCACTTGCCGTACTTTTGCTATAGTAACGCCATGAGTTTGAACGAAACGCCATCCGGCGAAAGAATCCACATCGGCTTTTTTGGCCGCCGCAACGCAGGCAAGTCCAGCCTCGTCAACGCCGTAACCGGACAAGACCTCGC
>JAITNO010000144.1 GCA_031290405.1 Spirochaetaceae bacterium | reverse complement strand
TACCGCCCCCCCGCCACAGGCCCTGCGGAGGGTGTTTTGACGCCTCAACGCGCAACTTTCACTGCGGGGCGCATTGCCTGCGCGCTGGGCTTTTTTTGGTTTCCGCGTGCCGTGCGGCGACGCCTGAAACGCTTTTCTCCCCAAGCTTTCTCTGCTCGAGGGCCCCCTGGCGCCGTCGGTAAACTTACCGGCGCCGTCGGTAAACTTATCGGCGCCGTCGGTAAACTTATCGGCGCGGCCGGTAAACTTATCGGCGCCGTCGGTAAACTTATCGGCGCGGCCGGTAAACTTACTGGCGCCGTCGGTAAACTTACTGGCGCGGCCAAGAGGGGACGAAACGCGGAGATACAGAGCAATGAGCAATGAGCAAAGGCGCGCGGCCCGTAGGCTGCGCGCCTTTTTTGTGGGGGGGCGCGCCCCCCTCATGCTTTTCTGCTATAGGTCGCCGAGGTGGTTTTTGATGAGGCTGAGGGTGAGGGTTCGGAGTTTTTCGGTGATCGACACTTTGTATCTGTGGGGGTTGAGGAGGCGTTTGTAGGAGTCGTCGAAGAGTGCGAGCTGGGTTTTGCAGTGGTTTTGGATTTGTTGGAGGCTGGGGGTTGCCGAGATTTGCGCTCCTGTCTGGAGGCGTTTTGAGAGGAGGGGCTCGGGGGGGGTTTCGACGGTGTGGTTGAAGTGGCGGTAGTCGACGGCGGTGTGCCAGAAGGAATAGCGTTTGCCGGTAACGATGCTGTCGTCGCTCCCTTCTTGGTCGAGGTTGATGATGTCGGCTACGGCGTTGCCGTCGCGGTCTTTGAGGCGCCAGACTTGCTTTATGCCGGGGAGGGTGGTTTTTTCGGGGTTGTCAGAGAACTTGATGGTGGAGACGAGCGCGCCGCCGACGTGGTGCGCGGCGAGTTTGTATACGCCGGTGAAGGCGGCTTCGTTGCCGCCGGTTACCATGCGCGTGCCGACGCCCCAGCTGTTTATGGGGGCGCGGTCCTCGATGAGGGCGTTGATGACGTTCTCGTCGAGGTCGTTGGAGACGGCGATGGTGGCGTTTTTGAGGCCGGCGTCGTCGAGTTTTTTGCGGACGGCGACGGAGAGGTAGTGCATATCGCCTGAGTCCAGGCGGACGCCGAAGTTGCCGCCGCCTCTGGTTACTTCGCCGCCGACTTTGATGGCGCCTATGACGCCGCTCTTGAGGGTGTCGTAGGTGTCGATGAGGAAGACGGGGTGCTGGGGGTAGAGTTCGGCGTAGGCGCGGAAGGCTTCTTCTTCGGAGGGGAAGGCCATGACCCAGGAGTGCGCCATGGTGCCCATGACTTTGATGCCGAACTCTTTGCCGGCTAAGACGTTGGAGGTGCCGAGCGCGCCGCCGATGTAGCTGGCGCGCGAGGCGGAGAGTGCGCCGTCGGGGCCTTGCGCGCGGCGCAGGCCGAACTCCATGATGGCGCCTTTGTCGGAGGCGAGCCAGATGCGCGCGGTCTTCGTGGCGATGAGGCTCTGGAAGTTGATGATGTTGAGGACGATGGCTTCGACGATCTGGCATTCGATGATGGTGCTGTCGATTCTGATGAGGGGTTCCTGCGGGAAGATGACGGAGCCTTCGTCCAGGGCGTAGAGGGCGCCGGTGAACCGGAAGTCTTTGAGGTACGAGAGGAACGCTTCGTCAAAGAAGTGCAGCGAGCGCAGGTAGGCGATGTCGTCGTCGGAAAACGAAAACTTCTGCAGTTCGTCGAGCAGGGTTTGCAGGCCGGCAAAGATGGAAAAGCCTGAGTCAAAGGGGTGTTTGCGGAAAAACATTTCAAAGACGGCGCGTTCGTCCTTCATGCCCTTCTTCCAGTAGCCCTGAGACATGGTTAGCTCGTAGAAGTCCGTCAATAACGCTGAACAATACTTTTCGTTTTCATAGATGCTTTTCATTTAGGCGCTCTCCTCGCTTACTAGATTCTTCATGATATATTCGCGGCGTTCCGGCGTGTTCTTGCCCATATAGAAGCCTAACACTTGCGGGACGGCCTTGAGTGCGTTGATCGATACGGGCACGAGTTTTATGTCGCTGCCGATGAATTGGCCGAATTCCTTCGGGCTGATTTCTCCCAGTCCCTTGAAGCGCGTTACTTCGCTTGTACTGCCGAGTTCTTTGACGGCCCCGTCGCGTTCTTTTTCGGTGTAGCAGTACTGGGTTTCTTTTTTTGTCCGCACGCGGAAGAGGGGGGTTTCCAGGATAAAGACTTTGCCGCCGGTAACGAGCTCTTCAAAGTACGAGAGAAAGAACGTAAGGATGAGGTTGCGTATGTGGAAGCCGTCGAAGTCGGCGTCGGTGGCTATCACGATGCGGGCATAGCGCAACAGGGCTATGTCGTTTTCGATGCCGAGGGCCATCATCATGTTGTAGAGCTCTGCATTCTTGTATATGTCCGCGCGTTTCTTGCCGAACATATTTTCCAGTTTGCCGCGCAGGGCGAAGATGGCCTGCGTCATCACATCCCTGCTTGTTACCATGGAGCCTGCGGCGCTGTCCCCTTCGGTGATGAAGATGGTGGACTCCGCGCCGTGCAATCCGTCTTGCAGATGATACTTGCAGTCTTTTAGCTTAGGGATCTTGATGGTGATTTTCTTTGCCGCCTCGCGGGCTTCTTTTTTTACGCTGTTCAGCTCCGTGCGGAGGTTTTCGTTTGCGAGGATTTTCGCTTCGAGCTTTTTTGCCATTTCGGGGTTTTTGAAGAGCCAGTCTTCCGTTGCGCTCTTGCATTCCTGCACCAGCCAGCCGCGAATGTCGGAGTTGCCCAATTTGTTTTTGGTCTGGCTTTCAAACACGGGGCTTTTCAATTTGACGGCGACCGCCGCGATTGAACCTTCGCGTATGTCCTCGCTCTTGTAATCTTTCTTGAAATACGTCTGAATGCCTTTTAAGAAGCCCTCCTTGAATGCCGAGAGGTGGCTGCCGCCGTCGGAGGTGAACTGCCCGTTGACAAACGAAAAGTATTCTTCGCCATAGTTGTTGGTATGGGTGAACGCGAATTCGACGTGCTGCCCTTTATAGTACCCTATGGGGTATATGCACTCATTTGCGCCGTCGTCCGCGCCGGTTTCTTCGGTAAGCAAATCGAGCAGCCCATGCTCAGAGATGTATTTCTTCCCGTTGAAGTTGATCGTCAATCCCGTGTTGAGCCACGCGTAACCCTTCATCCGCTTTTCGATAAACTCCAGGTTAAACTGATATGCGCCGAAAATCTCCGCGTCGGGGATGAACTCGGCGAAGGTTCCGTTCTTTTGGGTTTCTTTTAATTTACCTTTACGCTGTTTAATGAGCGCGCCGCGTTCAAAAAGCGCTTCGGCAAACTGTCCGTCGCGCACCGTCACGATTCTAAACGAGGAGGAGAGGGCGTTCACCGCCTTCGTGCCGACGCCGTTCAAGCCGACCGAAAACTGAAACACGTCGTCGTTATACTTCGCGCCGGTGTTAATCACCGACACGCACTCGACCAGCTTGCCCAGCGGAATGCCGCGCCCGTAATCGCGCACCTTGACGGCGCCGTCTTTTATTTCGACGTCGATGTTTTTGCCGTTGCCCATGATGTATTCGTCGACGGCATTGTCGACGACTTCTTTTATCAGCACATAGATGCCGTCGTCGGGATTGGACCCGTCGCCCAGCCGCCCGATATACATACCCGTCCGCAGCCTGATATGTTCGAGCGACGAGAGCGTCTTGATCTTCGATTCGTCATAATCGGCGTTTTTTGCCGCAGCCGCCGTACTTTTCGCCATGACTAGATTTCACTCCATAGTTTGTTACAACAATTTCTTTTCGATGGCTTCGGCGGCGGCTTTGCCGTCGGCCATCGCGCGGACAACGAGGCTTGCCCCGTTGCGCGAGTCGCCGGCCGCCCACACCTTCGGGTTTGACGTATGGAAGCTGCCCCTCGTGCGGACATTGCCCCGCTCGTCCGTTTCCAGTTTGAGGTCGGCGACCACGCCCTCCTGCACAACATGGGTAAACCCCATCGCAAGGAGAACAAGGTCCGCGTCAAGCTCGAAGCAGGCGCCGGGCGCTTCGACCATAGCCGGCCTGCCGTCTTTCTGCTCCCATTCCACGCGGCACAGACGCGCCTTTTGCACTTTTTTGTCCCCGCCGCCGCCCTCAAACGATTTGGTATTGACCGACCACAGACGCTTGCAGCCCTCAATGTGAGAGCTCGTCGTCTTGAAAACCTGAGGCCAGAGCGGCCAGGGCGTCGAGGCGGGTCTGTGTTCGGGGGGCTGAGGCATCACTTCGATTTGCGTGACGCTGAGCGCGCCCTGCCTGTTCGCCGTGCCGACGCAATCCGCGCCCGTATCGCCCCCGCCTATGACCAAGACGCGCTTGCCGTAGGCGTTCACCGGCTCGAAGGGGGGGGCGGGAAAAAATTCGCCGGCGAGATTGCGGTTCTGCATCGAAAGAAAGTCCAGCGCCTGCACGATGCCGCCGAGTTCACGTCCGGGAACCGGCAAATCGCGCGCTTCGCGCGCCCCAATCGTCAGCAAAACAAGATCGCATGACGATTCGAGAGACGCCGCGTCGACAACCCTCGCCGGCCGGCCCGGAGCAAACGCAAACCGACCGTTCCCCACCGCCGTCCCCGTCTTGAAAACGACGCCCTCCGCCTCCATGACGGCAACGCGGCGGTCGATAAAACTCTTGTCGAGCTTGAAGTTG
>JAITNO010000004.1 GCA_031290405.1 Spirochaetaceae bacterium | reverse complement strand
CGGGGATGCAACGCCGGAGGGCTCAAAAGGGGCTCATGCGGGCGTGGCGCGCGGTTTTGGCGGCTCGGCGCGGGGGTCATTCTGTATGCCGAACGCGGCATTCTGTATGCCGAACGGGGCATTCTGTATGCCGAATGCGGCATTCTGTATGCCGAACGCGGCATTCTGTATGCCGAACGGGGAGGGCGGCCCCCAAACACAACGCGTAGTTCGCGGGACGCAACGCCGGAGGGCTCAAAAGGGGCTCATGCGGGCGTGGCACGCAGTTTTGACGGCTCGGCGCGGGGCGTATCAGCTATGGCGGATACGCCATCCGCTATGGCGGATACGCCATCAGCTATGGCGGATGCGCCGTCCGCCGTGGCGGATGCGCCGTTCGCCATGGCGGATGCGCCGTCCGCCGTGGCGGATGCGCCGTTCGCCTCCGCCCCCTTAACAAAACGCGCACAGCATAGCGGGAAAAGACCGCCGCCTCGGTTTAAGCGGCGGGCGAGGGGGGGGCTTCCAGTACCGGATGACGGCGCCTCCAGTACCGCAGTCCTGGCGCTTCCAGCGCCGTAGTCTTGGGAGGCTCCGCACGCCGTGTGGGGAGCCTCCCTACCACCGTGCGGGAGGCTCTCCGCCCCCTCTTCCTTTTACAAAAATAACGCCTTGCCCGAGGGAACGCCGCTCCTCGAACCCAAAGCTTACCGCACAGGCTCAGCGCCGTAGGCCACTAAACGCGCCCGTGGCGCCGCCCGCGGCGCCTTCTATGCGGCGGCAGAGTTCTTGGAAGTCGGCGCTTCGGCGTTGGCGGGGGCGCTCGAGGGGCACGGCGATTTCGCCGTCGATGCGGCCGTCCTTCATTAAAACCACGCGGTCGGCCAGGTGGACGGCTTCTTCGATGTCGTGGGTCACGAGGAGGACGGTGAGCTTCATCGAGCGCCAGAGTCTGTCCATGTCTTCGCGCAGCTGGGAGCGGGTGAAGGCGTCCAGCGCGCCGAAGGGCTCGTCGAGGAGGAGGACGCGGGGGTTGCGGCAGAGGGCGCGGACGAGGGCGATGCGCTGCGCCATGCCGCCGGAGAGGCGGCGGGGGTAGGCGCCTTTCCACTCGCTCAGTCCGACGAGGCCCAGCAGGCGGTCGATGGCGTCGCAGGCTTCCTGCGTGGCTGTGCGCGTTGCGCCGGCAGGGAAGGCGAGGCGGAGGTTTTCTTCGACGGTGAGCCAGGGGAGGAGGCGGGCGTCCTGGAACATGAAGCCGAAGGGAGGCTGCCCGCTTGCTATGCCGTCGTCGAAAAAGACGCAGCCGGAGTCGGGCGTTTCCAGGCCGGAGATGAGTCTGAGGAGGGTTGTCTTTCCGCAGCCTGAGCGTCCGACGATGACGGTGAAGGTTCCTTCGGGGATGGCCAGGTCGAGGTTCCGCACGGCGCGCACTTCGGCGGCGCCGTTCTTAAAGGAACGGCAGAGGGCGCGGACGCGGAGCTCAGGCATTCCAGTTGCGCTCTTCGGCGCTGGGGCCTGAGCCGTCGGCGGGGGAAAATCGGCCTGCGGCGAGGCGGAGGAGTTTGTCGAAGACGAGGCCGAGCGTCCCGATGCAGAGGATGCCGACGAACACGACGTCGACGCGCGCCATCTCCTGGGCGTCGGTGATGAGGTAGCCCAGGCCGGAGGCCGAGGCGATGAGCTCGGCGCCGAGCAGCGCCCTCCAGGAATAGCCGAAGCCGAGGCGCAGCCCCGTTACAAGCTGGGGGAGGGCGGCGGGAAAGAGTATCCAGCGGAGGCGGCGGCGGAACGAAAGTTCCAGCGACGCTGAAAGTTCGAGCCAGCGGCCGTCTATGCTTTCAAAGCCGCTGAGCGCGTTCATAAAGACGGGGAAGAAGCTTGCCAGCACGATGACGGCGCGTTTCGACTCCTCGCCGATGCCCATCCAGAGGATGAGCAAGGGGATGAGCGCCAGCGGCGGCGTCGCGCGGACAAACTCGAAGATGCCGCGAAAGAGGTTTTTGACCGGAGGGACGCAGTAAAAGACGAGCGCGCCGGGCAGGGCGATGCACACGGCAAGGGCGAAGCCGCTTATCACGCGGTAGAGGCTGATCCCCAGATGGCGCAGAAGCGCCCCGCTGAGTACGAGGCCCTTCGCGGCGCCCAGCACCTTCCGTGGGGAAGGCATCAGATACGGATTGACGAGCTTGAGCGCCGACAGGGCCCACCACAGGAGGACGACGCACAGGGGCAGGACGAGGGCGCAGGCGAGCGCCTTCGCGCCCTTCGGCGCCTTCGCCTTCGCCCCCTTCAGCATCGCCTTTGCCGTCTTCGCCTCAGCCCCCTTAGGCGTCCTCACGTTCGGGCTCCCTCTCCCCTAAAAATCTATCGTGAGCAAAAAGTCTTGGGGGCGCACCGCTTCGATGATCATCTGTTGATCCAAAAGAAACGCCACATCCGATTCCAGCGAAGCCAGGTCTGCTTCTCCGACGGCCGCCGTCTTCCGGCTAGCCATGCCGCCCCAGGCGTAGAGCTTCTTCCCGTCCTCAAACGAAACGTCTTGCGTCTTCGCGCCTATGGCGACGGCCTCGTCGACGTTGGCCAGAATCCAGTCCGCCGTCTCGTGCTGCACCGAAAGGTAGAGCTCCACCAGTTCGGGGTAGTCCAGCGCGAACACCGGGCGCACCGCCGTCCACAGCGGGGTGGCAAGCAAACCGTCCGCCGTAAACAGCACGCGCATACCCGCCTCCTCGTCCCTCAGAATCAACGCCGCCGCCTGAAGCGCCCCATCAATCCGCCCCGAAAGGAGCGCCGTCCGCGCTTCGGGCAAACCCATCTGCATGAAATTAACGTCGTCGGCGCTCATCCCCTCGGCGACAAGAGCCGCCACCAGCATCTGGTGGAGGACCGTCCCCTTAGGGCCGGCAATCGTCTTGCCCCGCAGCTCCTTCACCGACGCAGGCCCGTCCGGGCGGACGACCAGCGCAAAACTCCGCTGCGGCCTGCTAAACACGGCGGCGACGTCCACCTCGTTGCCCGCGGCGTTCGCCAGAATCACCGACGTCGAGTTGATGACGCTCGCCACATCCAAGTCGCCCGACGCCATAGCCTGCGTCTGCTGCGCCCCCGAATTGATGTTGTGCCAGCGCACCGCAACATTCTTTTCGGCAAACGCCTTTTCCAGACGCCCCTGTTCCTTCATCACCATAATCTGAAGGTTGAACGGCGACTCCACGTAGGAAACGTTCACCGCCTCCGGCAGAGGGCGCTCCTTCTTGCAGCCCGAAACGAGCGCCGCGCTCACAAACACCACACAAAACACCTTAACAAAACGTGACACTATATGCATATTACTCTCCATTTGCCTACCATTCAAACAGCCTTTCAAAGAAAAATCAAGCCCTATGAGGGGGGGGCCTTAAAAAACCCCCCAGACCCCCACTCTGACCTTAGCGTTCAGGCCCACCGCTAAAGCGTTCAGGCTCACCGCTAAAGCGTTCAGGCTCACCGCTATAGCGTTCAGGCCCACCGCTATAGCGTTCAGGCTCACCGCTAAAGCGTTCAGGCCCACCGCTATAGCGTTCAGGCCCACCGCTAAAGCGTTCAGGCTCACCGCTGTAGCGTTCAGGCCCACCGCTAAAGCGTTCGAGCTCACCGCTCGAGCGTTCGAGCTCACCGCTCGAGCGTTCAAGCGCTGTGCACGGGCGCGCAATAAGATGCGTATGAAAAACGAAAACTTATGCGGCGACCCCGTCGCCAACGTCGTCAAGGAACTCTTTGACATTGACTATCTCTTCCCCTATCAGCGGCTCGTCGTGGGCAACATCTTGGAAGCGGCGGAGGCGGCCGGCATCCCGTTTCGGCAAGATGGGGGCGCGGCTGAGGACCCCTCCAGTCAAAGCGACCGCGCAAGCACAGGGCGGCAAATCGTGATATTGCCGACGGGCGCGGGGAAGTCGCTCTGCTTCCAACTGCCGGCGATGATGTTCGAGGGGGCGACGCTCGTCGTCTACCCGACTCTTGCGCTGATGGCGGATCAGGAGCGCCGCCTTGCCGAAAGGGGCATTAAGCCTGCGCTCCTGCGGGGCGGGCAGAGCGCGGAAGAACGGCGGGCAACGGAGGAACGCCTCGAGGCCGGTGAAAGCCGGTTCATCCTCGCCACGCCCGAAGCGCTTTTGTCCGAAAGGCGGCTCGAGGCGCTTGCGACGCTGGGAATCGTCCACGTCGTCGTTGACGAGGCGCACTGCGTGAGCGAATGGGGCGAGAGTTTCCGTCCGAGTTACCTTGAGGTGCGCCGGATTGTCGAGGCGACCGGCGCGCCTCTGGTTACGGCGTTCACGGCGACGGCGTCGTCTCTTGTGCTCGAAAAGATTGAAAGATACGTCTTCGGGAACGACGGCGCGCATAAAATCATCGGGAACCCCGACCGAAGCAACATCAGTTACGCCACGCGGGGCTGCATCGTGCGCGACATCGCCGTCCGCGATCTGCTTCTGGCAAACGAGGCGCCTGCGATTGTCTTCTGTTCGTCGCGTCCGGGCGTCGAAAAGCTTGCCCGCTACTTGCGAAACGCGCTCGGCACGAACGAAATCCGCTTTTATCATGCCGGTCTGGAACGCGAAGAAAGAACGGAGGTCGAAAAATGGTTCTTTTCCAGCGAAAACGGCATTTTGGTGAGCACGTGCGCCTATGGGATGGGCGTCGACAAGCCGAATATCCGCACGGCGATTCACCGCGACTGCCCGCCTTCGGTGGAATCCTACCTGCAAGAGTCCGGCAGGGCGGGACGCGACGGCGCCTTTTCCCGCGCCTTCCTCCTCTGGGGAGCCGGCGACGAGGAGGCCCTCCAACGCGCCCGCACGGAATCCGACAGGCGGCGCCAGAGCCGCCTCCTCGCCTTCGCCCGCGACGCGGTGCATTGCAGGCGAGAGGCGCTCCTCAGCCTGCTCAATTACGAGGGCGATCACTCCGCGCCGGAAAGCGAGTGCTGCGACGTCTGCTCGTCGCGTTCCAGCCCAGACCTGCGCGAACAAGACCCCGTCCTGAACTTTTTCCGTAAAAACAGGCGCGCCTACAAGCTCGATGAGGCCAGCGGCGCCTTAGCCGAAGCAATAGGACGCGCGCAAAAACAGGATTGGACAAGCCGTGACGCCCGAAACGCCATCAACTATCTGCTCAAAATCGGAAAGCTCAAAGAACTCAAGCGCTTCCCCTGGAAAGACCGCCTGGACGTTTTTTTGCAGTGCCCTACGGTTTCTTTGTAGTGGCCTACGGTTTTTTTGTAGTGGCCTACGGTTTTTTTGTAGTGGCCTACGGTTTTTTTGTAGTGGCCTACGGCGCTGCGCCCTGCGAGATACGCCTTGCGTCCGCAAGCGGCCCTCCCCAGCTTTCAGCTTTGCTTTCATAAAGAAGAAGAGGAAGAGGGGCGCACCCCCTCCGCGCCGCAGGCGCGGAGGGGTCGGGCTTTGCGCGGTTCCGCAGCGCTCTTACGGAGTTCCGTAACGCTCTTACGGAGTTCCGTAACGTTCTTACGGAGTTCCGTAACGCTCTTACGGAGTTCCGCAGCGCTCTTACGGAGTTCCGTAACGGGCGGGGGGCGGTTTGCGGATGGGACGCGCGGGGGGGCCTCGTCTTCAAGCTTTCTCTGCTCGGACTCTCGTGGAGCGGCCTTCCACGTATGTGGAACGGTCTTCCGCGTACGTGGAACGGTCTTCCGCGTACGTGGAACGGTCTTCCGCGTACGTGGAGCGGCCTTCCGCGTACGTGGAACGGTCTTCCGCGTACGTGGAACGGGGAGCTTTCAATGGGCATCCGCTCCGGCTGGACGCCGGAGAGTGCATATATGCAACTCATGGCGGCGCGCGCGCCGCGAAGGAGTAGTTTATGGGATACATTCCGAGGCCTGACGCGGAGTTCGCGTTCTGGGCGGAGGGCGACGGCGCGGAGCTGGACTTGGCGAACAGGAAGCGGGCGCTGATGCGGCGGCTGGCGGCGCCGCCGGATTGGGACGCGGCGGCGGCGACGCGGATTTACAGCGCCCGCGTTGCGCGAGGGGACAGGGATTGGTGAAGGAGAGCCCTACAGAGGGCGCGGCGGCGCGCCCGACTCGGGGGCCGGACGGCGTCTGAGTGGAAAAAGTTAAGGAGCATGGCATGCATAAAGTAAAAGTTCACATAATAGGAGATAAAATTATGAAAAAGGCAATGTTGGTTTTATTGGCGGCTGTGTTAGTGACGGCCGGAGTCGGGCTGGCGACGTGCAGCGTGGATGGGTTTGCGGATTTGAGCGGGGTT
>JAITNO010000185.1 GCA_031290405.1 Spirochaetaceae bacterium | reverse complement strand
GGCGGGCTTGACAAACTCAGCGGGCTTTTATAGACTTCCCTGCAATGTCCCCTTCGTCCAGCGGTTAAGACACCGGGTTTTCATCCCGGCAACACGGGTTCGACTCCCGTAGGGGATAGAATAGCGCAGGAAGGCGAAGCCTCCTGCGCGTTTTTTTGGCGCGAAACGACATTAAAACCCTGGGCGCGGTATTCGTCGCCGATTTTCTTAAAGTAGGCAAGCCGCTCTTCTTCTGTTTTCAGGGCGTTCAGCTCCGCTGAAACCGCCCGCTTCCACGAGAGCGCCTCGTCCCGCGCCTCTTTTTCAGCGTGCCGTATTTCCGCTTTTTCTTCGGGCGACATTTGCCGCCGATATTTTTATCGGAACGCATGGGTTGAAATCCCCGCCGCTCTGCGGCGGGGTTGTTCATAACCGGCTCTTAAATTGATGAACCCTGTGCCAATCATCGTTTTGCGCTTGTCGATATGACCCATGTTGCAGGACACCACAAAGTCAAGGTCGTTGACCGTGGCAACCGCGATATGCAGGCCGTCGTCCCTTGACTTCGACGGGATGATATGTTTCTCAACATACATACAACATAATAATTGAAGGCGGATGTTTCTAAAAACAACTTTAACACTTTGTCCGTTGCTTATGTTGCATCAAACAATGGTCGTCGTCAATGACCTTTTCCCACCCTGTGCTCTTTGCTCATCCGTTGGCGGGTGATTTCGTAGAGAATCGCGCCGGCGGCCACGGAGACGTTGAGCGAATCGACGTGGCCGAGGCAGGGGAGGGCGACGAGGGCGTCGCAGTTCTCGCTCAAGAGGCGGGAGAGGCCCGAACCTTCGCCGCCGAAGACGACGGCGCAGCGGCCGGTCATGTTTTTTGTCCAGACGGGTTCGCCGGTCATGTCGGCGCCGTACATCCAAAAGCCGGCTTGTTTAAGGGCCCCCACGGCGCGGGGAAGGTTGGGGACTTCGATGTGAGGAACCCAGGCGACGGCGCCGGCGGAGGCTTTGGCCGCCGCGTCCGTCTGCTTTGCGATCCGTTTGTTGCGCGTAAGGACGAGGTCGACGCCGAATTGGTCGCAGGAGCGGATGATGGCGCCGTAATTGTGCGGGTCGGTGATTTCATCGAGGATGACGACCGTCCAGTTTTGTTTTGCGTCGAGGTTTTCCAGGAAGGATTCTAGGCTGACGTCCCTACGGTCGGGGGGGTTGGGCGTCTCAAGGGCGATGCCGCGGTGGTTTTGGCTTATGCGGTCAAGGTCGTGGGCGCCGACGCGGTCGATGCGTATGTGTTTTTGGACGGCGAGGCGCACGATCTCTTGGGCGCGCGGACCGGCCTTTGCCACGAGCAGAGCTTGCGCGCTTCCGCCTGAGCGGATGTGTTCTTCGATTGCGTGAAATCCGGTTAAATATGCCATGATAAACTCCTCTTAGTATGTCCAGGTAAAGCCGAATGAGATCATCGGTATGGGCATCTGATACGATGCGACGTCGCTGCCTTCGACTTCGGTTCCGGTGTATGCGTTGAATGATGTGTTGCTGTCCCGCGTTTTGACGAACGCCAGGGCATTTTCGATGGCGACGTAGGTTTCCCCCTGGGTCTTCCCGCTTTTGTTAAAAGAGAAAAACGAAAACTTGAGGTCGAGGGGCAACGAAAACCCATTGCGCCGCGTGTCGGAATAAGAATTTATCCGTTTGTATTTTTGGATGAAGTACGGCGTTTCGCCCGGGCGCTGGACGAGCACGGGGTACCATTCAATTGCGCCGGGTTCGGTAAGGGGGGTTCCCGAAGCGTATCCGATGCGGGCGCTGATGTTAAAGCGTTTGCTTGGTTTTATGTTCAACACGATGTTAAGGTTGTGGAAGCGGTGAAAGGTGGGGAAGCGCCAGTCGCCTGCGACGATTTTGCCGGTCGGGTCGACGGACGTGGGATTGCGATAGAGGGCGTAGTTGAAGGTGTACGCTATCCAGCCGTCGACGTACTGCGAATGATATTTTTGCAGCATCATGTCAAAGCCCCACACATGGCCTTCCCCGTCGAAGTGGTAGTCGAGCTTTGAGGTTTGGGAGGCTTGATTGGGGTCCAAGCCGACTTCGGTAACCGTATACGCGCGGTCGAATACGTATTTGTAATAGCCTTCTATGTTAAAGCTGTAGTTCGACAAGAAGTCGGTTTTGATTCCGACGAGGCTTGTCCAGGAGCGGTTTTGTTTTAAGTCAAAGTCGCCGATGCCGTTGCTGCCCTGGAGGTTGGACACATTGTCGGTCATCGAAGAAAAGAGGCCTGTTCCGGCGGTAAGGCTGAGCGCGTCGACGGGGCCCTTGCCCTGAAGGAGCCGGTAGTCCAGATTCAGGCGGGGGTTGAACGCGGGATAGGTTTGTATGGAAAAGTCTCTGCCCATAAAGTAGAGGTGGTCGAGGCGCAGGCCCAGCTCGGCGCCGAATTTGTCGTCTTTGTTTTTATACTGCAACGTGGTAAAGGCCGCGCTCGTCAAAGCCTGATTGAGGCCGTCGACGGTTCGTTCGACGGGGGCGTTGATGTACACGTTTCTATCAAAGGGATAGAGGTTGCTCCTCAAAAGCACATCGACGGTTCCGCTATACGCGGTGCTCCGCGTCCAGCGCGTATAGAAGGCCTCCGCGCCGGCGCCGAAGGAGAGGCCGTGCCCCCCCTCCCAGTCGTAATCGACGCGCCCCTGCGCGGTGTACGTCGAGTTGTCGGTTTTTATTTTTGTTTGCTGATTGATGTCATATGTTGAAGGAAGCGTATATCCGTAACCCTCCATATATCGCTTAAACTCATCGCTATAGCGTAAGCGCAGTTTATCGTTGAGGTCGCCGTCGATGTAATTGGTCAAGAAGCCGCCGCCTACGGTTGTCTTTACGGCGCTGGAGCTTGACGGATAATACGACCATGTGTTTGTCAAAAAGCCCTGGAGGTTAGCCCATTCAAAGTGCAAGTCGATGTTGCTCGTCCTGCCGTTTATGGTAAGGGGGTTGCTGTAGGCGGCTCCGACGCCGTCGCCGCCGATAAAGCCGTTCAAGGTCGTTTCGAGCTTGTCGGAAAACGCATAGCCGCCTGAGATTTGGGCGACGCGCATATAGGGGGCCGTCGTAACGGCCCTGACCGGCTCAAGCAGTTCGACGGCGTACGACAGCGCCTTTACCAGCGCGATGTAGCCGTCCCAGTAGGTGGTCTTTCCCATGACGATGAGGCCGCCTTTTTCGTTTATGGGGATGGAGACGTTGAGGTTGACGGCGCTCGTCGAGACGCCGAACTCGATCTCCGTTTCCGTTGCGGAGGGTTTCTTTGAATGCAGCTCGAGCAGACCGGAGATAGTGTGTCCGTATCGGGCGGAGAAAATGCCGTGCGAAAGTTTAACGCTTTCTATCATGTGCGGGTCGAAGATCGAAACAGAGCCGCCCCAGAAGTAGGGGAACTCGATGTAAAACCCGTCGAGCGACGCCATAAGGTCGCCGGGGTCGCCGCCGCGTATCGAGGGCATGGCGTTAAACATACTGGTATAGCCGACGCCGGGGAGGAGTTTGATGGCGGTCATCACATCTTCCATAAAGCCGATTTCTGCGACGCGCGCCAATTCCTTGCCGGCAAGGGTAACGCTGCGCCCCGATTCCGCGCTCACCCTGCTTTGGGGGCGTTCCGCGGTAAACACCAATTCCTTATTGGAGAGCATTCCTTCCAAACGCAAGGCGGCCCTGTATTGTGTCCTCCCGCCTGCCGCCCCGACGACGAGGCGCGCCGTTTCATAGCCCGGGTAGGCGATAACGAGGACGGCGTCCTTGTCGTCGGGAACCTGGAAGCGGGCGAGGCCGTCTTCGCCGCAGGTAAACTGCGTCCCGTCTTGAAGGCGCACGGTGGCGCCGTCAAGCGGCATGGCCAAATCGGCGTCTTCAACGAGGACGGAAACGTCGCGGGCGGACAGGGCGCCAATGGCGAAGAGGGACCATACAACAAAAAGGACTGTTGCTTTGCGGAAAATGTCGGTCATCTATCTTGAGGCAAGCGTTATCTTTACCTGCTCGCGGTTTGCCTGCGCGTCATAGTAAAACGGATTGAGCGACAGGGCCTTGTTAAAGTCGGCAAGGGCCCTTTCGTATTCGCCTGAGTAAAAATAGGCCGCGCCCCTGTTGTTATAGGCGATGGCGAAGCCGGGGTGCCCGGAAATCGCGTTGGTAAACTGTACGATGGCCTTTGCAAAGTCCCCCGACCGGTTGAGGAGAACGCCGGCATTGTTCACCGCGACCGCCGCTTGGTAGGCGTCTTCGGGGATCCCCGCCGCGCTCTGCGGGCCGGCGCCGGCCGCCATCGCCGCGCTCATGCGGACGGAGGCTGAGCCCGGGGGAACGGACGCCGGCGCCACCGCGCCCTGCACAGGGACCGCCGCGTACGGATCCTTTCTGACCTCAGGAAGCTGGACCTCTGGGTAAGCGGTCTTGCGGACGACCGGCTCCGCCTGAGCCGCCGCCCCAGTCGCCCGACCCGTCGTCCCGCCCGTCGCGTCCGCGCCCGCCTGAGCCCCAGGCGCCGCCGGCACAGCATACGCCTGACCGGGCGGCAGGTAGGCCTGAGCCCCAGGCGCCGCCGGCACAGCATACGCCTGACTAGGCGGCAGATAAGCCTGAGCCCCAGGCATCTGCGGCACGGCGTACGCCTGACTAGGCGGCAGATAAGCCTGAGCCCCAGTCGTCTGCGGCACGGCATACGCCTGATTAGGCGGCAGGTAGGCCGCGCCCGCGTAGGGGTCCGCCCCAGGCGCCGGCGAAACAAGGTCGCCCGCCGGCGCCGCCAGAGAAAGAGCCTCCGCAGAAGCCAGACCCGCGCTCGCAGAAGCCTCCCCACCCTTGAAGGGAGCCGGATCCGGCTCAGGCGCGGGCTCAGGAGCTTTCGCGTTCATCAAATTAGGATTCTTTCTATAGAAGTCGTAGATGTATTGAAGATTGTGGCGCGTCTCGGCATCCTCCGGGTCGATGTTGTACGCCTTTTCAAAGTCCATTCGCGCTTTGGCATATTCCTTTTTTTGCAGGAAGACGGCGCCGCGCCCATTTAGAGCCCTCACATTGCCCGCCTCGACGCCCAGGGCCGCGTCATAGTTTTCCAGCGCCTTGTCCGCGTTAAACTGGGCCGTGTACTCCTTCGCCCTCTGGATAAAAAACAACGCGTCCTGCGCGCCGAGTGCCCCGCCGCCTGCAAAAACCAAAACCGCGCACACCAAAAAAAAAGCCCTCACCGTCCCCGTTCCCCCAGAGAACGCGCCCGCCAGCCCCCCCGGCGCGGCAACCATGCCCGCCGCCCAGAGCCCTTCAACGCATCCCAAAAACGATTATGCCCCCAAACAGAGAAACGGTCAATCGCCCACTTCCCCACCTGTCAAGCCAAAGTAGAAATGTCCCCTTGTCATGTCGTGCCAGTAAGACAAGCCTCCTGATTTTCAATTTGAATTTCTTTAACAAGGAGGGCTTTGCCCTGCCAATATATGTTCAGAGTCCCGCCAAGACAGATGCGAATTATCACCCTGTCTTTAGGCCTCGGTTTGGTGCGGTTTTCTTTGAGAAGCGGACTATTGGCGGCTATCGCTTCAATCCCGAGTTTTTCACAGGCTCTCCCAAAATGGCTTTTAGGTTTTGCAATGCCCCGTCTAATTTCAGCCAAACCAGTCGTGGCGGCTGCCGTCAAACTGCGCTAAATCCCCAAAACACGGACGGCGATCCCGCCGGCTCCGGTGCTCCTTCCGCTTCCCCACCCCGTTCCCATTGTAAAACAAAAACGCTATAGTGGACGGCAACGGTGGGTGGCAACAAGTAAAGGCCCCCCCAAAAAAGGAGCACACGTGAGCAGCAATTGCATTTTTATAGACTTTGAGAACGTACAGAAGATAAACGACGGGTTGCTAACCCCCGAAACAAAACTATTCATCCTCGTAGGCTTGACGCAGGACGACAAAGCCTTCGCCTTCGCAAAAAAGTTGTTTGGCAAAGTCTCGTCGATAGAGCTGATAAAGGTCGCCGGACGGGGGCCGAACGCGCTGGACTTTTTCATCACCTTCTATCTGGGCAAGTACATCGAAGACATAAAGAACGACGACATCATCATCCATTCCAGCGACACCGGCTTCGACCCCCTTATCAAGCACCTCGCCGACAAAGGCGTGTCGATACAGAGGCAAACCTACCGGGAAACCGCCCGGAAGACCGCGAAACCCGCCGAACCGCGCGTCAGGAGGGCAAAACCCGCGCCCACCCCCGCGCCCGCGCCCCTGCCCGCACCCGCGCCCGTCGCCCGAAAACTCTCCCCGCCCCCACCCCAGAGAGCAAAGCTCATACCCGCCCGCGCCGCATCCGCGCACGACGAGTCCTACATGAGGATATACGGCTACCTCAAGGAGCAGACCGCGCGGGAAAAAGCAAAACGCCCCCGAAAAGAACAAACGCTCATCAACCAGCTTTACTCGCATTTCGCCCAAGCCATCGAAGAGGAAAGGATACGGGAAGTCATCGGCGCAATGATCGCCGAAGGCCTCATCGAGCTCGCCAACAACAAGATAAAATACGCCATCTAAGCAGCCCCATGAGGGGGGGCGCGCCCCAAAACGCCTCTTGACAAAACCAAAAACACATGGGATAATGAAACCATGACAACGAAGATCGCCCCGACCACTGCTACGCACGC
This sequence comes from Spirochaetaceae bacterium, assembly GCA_031290405.1. Taxonomy (GTDB): domain Bacteria; phylum Spirochaetota; class Spirochaetia; order Treponematales; family Breznakiellaceae; genus JAITXS01. Next base: position 246 of record JAITNO010000185.1, on the reverse strand, counting down.
GCGCGTACGAACGTACGAACGTACGAACGTACGAACGTACGAACGTACGAACGTACGAACGCGATTATACAGCCCTAGAACACTCTGTCAAGCCCCCGCGCGGGACCTCCTGCCGCAGGGCGGCAAGTACAAGTTTTTTTCGACTTTTTCTCTGCAAACTAACCGGCCTTTCGGGGAGGTTTCGGGAAGATTCTCCGTCTTGCCCGCAACCTGCCTCGAAGGGCCTTTTTTATTTTTACGCGCGGG